>NZ_JARESS010000169.1:0-1427 GCF_046027915.1 Paraburkholderia sp. RL17-347-BIC-D | reverse complement strand
TTTGCAATACGTTTCGAGCTGGAAAGTTCAGGGAGGCGGCGGTCCTGCAAGGTGCGACGCCCTCCGTTTATCGTCATGTAGCTGCCTGGTTTGTCTGCTTACCGTCAGGCATGAGCCACTTGGCCATTCTTCGCAGATTTTGCGCAGTTGCTGCCATCAGAAACTCATCATGGGCACCGCTTGGACCACGCAGTCGCAAGCGATCAAGTTTGAGGATGCGTTTGAGGTGGGCGAAGAGCATTTCCACCTTCTTTCGCTGCCGGCGCGACTGTTTGTATTCTGGGGTTGTCGCGATGCGCCTCGCTTCATCACGTGCAGCTTCATGGATGCTGCGCACGATTTTACGAAACTGCATATTCGGGCAACATCGATCCTTCATCGAACAGCCATCACAGTCCATCTGACTTGCTCGGTAGACGATGGTGTCTGCTTTCGTGATGTGCGTGCGTGGATTCTTCAGTGGACGCCAGTCGCTGCGTAGCGCGTTTCCCGCGGGACATCGATACTCGTTGGCCTGTTCATTCCAGATGAATTCGCTACGTGAGAACGTATTGTCCTTGCGCGTTGTTTTATCCCAGACCGAGACGTGCGGCTCGATATGTTTCTCGTCAACCATCCAGCCAAGCAGCGCCGCTGTGCCGTATGCAGTGTCACCTACCAGTCGGCGAGGCTTCAGGTCCCGTTGGTGTTCAACACGATCGATCATTGTCCGGGTTGATTCGACCTCTTGGGACTGGTTCGCCGGCGTCGCTTCAACGTCAACAATGATCCCTGCCTGCAGGTCAATCAGGTAATTCGTCGAGTAGGCAAAGAACGCGGGACCACCCGGTGCAGCCGTCCATCGTGCAGCAGGATCAGTCAGGGATATCTTCTTTGGAGGTGTCGAAGACGCTGCTGGCTCTGACGTGTCCGCTTCCACCGGATTGGTTTGCGCCAGTGCCTCAAGATATTCCCGCACAGCCCGGCTCTGGCCGTCGGCACGTCCCCAGTCGATAGGTTCTGTTCCCGGCACTCCGTTCGCACGACTCGCGTCGGCCTTGATGATGCTTGCGTCAATCGCGAAGCCCTCACCCTTGACAAGCCCCTCGGCCATGCAGCGGCTCAGCACGGATTCGAACACGTGACGCAACAGATCGCTATCGCGAAAGCGCCCGTGACGGTTCTTTGAGAACGTCGAATGTTCCGGTACGGCATCCTCCAGACCTAACCGGCAGAACCAGCGGTATGCGAGATTCAGATGCACCTCTTCGCATAGACGTCGCTCGGACCGGATGCCAAAGCAGTAACCCACGATCAACATGCGGATCATGAGCTCCGGGTCAATTGATGGGCGCCCCATCGGGCTGTAGAACGGCGCGAGATGCTGGCGCAGATCTCGCAGATCAAGGAAACGATCGATGCCTCTCAACAGGTGCGATTGCGGGACG
>NZ_JARESS010000168.1:0-1448 GCF_046027915.1 Paraburkholderia sp. RL17-347-BIC-D | reverse complement strand
CTGCCATCTGAATTTCCTGAGGGCGACGTAGCAGTAAATCTCGACGGTGGATCATGCTGATATCCGCGGGTTGGTTACCGCATTACAGAAGTCCGCCCAGCGAGCCTGCCGCCATCTAGTACCGCAAGTCGAATCAAATCCGTTGCCTAACCGTCTCGCGGGTTGCTCGGGTGCCGGGCTACGCCGCCTTCAGGAAACTCTTGCTCGGGTGGTGAGGTTGATTCACGTGTTGCTCAAGGGTTGGGTCACGCCATGCGCACCTCGGGCCGTACGGCGAGCGACATGGCGAGCTGGCTGATGTCCCAGATGAAACCGGCGAGTTCGCGAGCGACCGCGACCACCGCAATATTCTTCTGCTTGCCGCGCGCAACGAGCTTCCGGTAGCGCCGGCACAGGCGCACCTGCGCGTCCCAGGCGCGGTCAACGATGGGCTTGGGGATGCCTTCGTGGCGGCGCTGGATTTCGGGACTCACGCGGGCCGGGTGCTGGTAGCTCCAGGCCGCTTCCACCAGCAACTTTCTTGCATAGCTGTTGCCATTCTTGGTGATGCTGCCCTGACGGCGCTTGTCGCCTGACGAGTGTTCGGACGGCGTCACCCCCAGCCAGGCCATCAGCTGGCGCGGGTGGGCGAAGCGTGACAGATCCCCGAGCTCGGCGAGCATGCCCACTGCCGTGGTGAACTGGACGCCCCGCATCGTCTGCAGGCCCAGCACGGCAGGATAGAATCGCCAGTTGACGACGGCCTCGCGCAACGCGGCCTCCAGCCGGTCGCATTGCGCCAGGCGATCCTCGATCGTGCGCCGATACTCCTCGAATGCCAGTTGCTGCCAAACGCTGTCGAAAGCACAGGCGCTCAGCCAGCGCCGGTGCGCAGGTCCCCAGTCGGCGCGGCCGGCATAGCGCACGCCATGCAGGAGCAGAAAGGCCTTCAGCCGTTGCCGGGCACGCTTAAGATCGTCCTTGGCGCTGACCCACGCGCGAGCCAGATCGCGGAATGCTTCGTCTTCCACGCTTGGCACGTACACCGCTGAGAGGTCGCCGGCGCGCAGCGACCGCACCAGCTTGATCGCATCACGCCGGTCAGTCTTGACCCGATCGCCCGGCTTTTTCGGAATCAGCGACGGCGCGCACACCATGCAGTCGAATTCTTTCTGCACGAGCTGACGGTAAAGTCCATAGCCGCACGGGCCCGCCTCGTAGACGATGCGGATGTGCCGCGCCTTCGATTGCAGGCGCTTACACAGGCGATCAATATCCGTCTTCGTCGTGCCAATCTTGCCGAGCAGTTCGACCTCGCCTGTGCCCAGCGCATAGGCCACCGTGATCGAATCCTTGTGAACGTCGAGCCCTACGTACAGTGTGCTATCGTTTTCCACGCTGGCCTCCGTGATGGATATCGCCGGGTGTGGCCCTGTCCACACCGTGCGGCTCTGGCAGAAATACTAACC
>NZ_JARESS010000167.1:0-1456 GCF_046027915.1 Paraburkholderia sp. RL17-347-BIC-D | reverse complement strand
CATAGGCGTTCATGGCACGAAGGTGGACCTGCACCTGGAGCGGCTCTGGTCACACAACATCACGTTGACAACCGGCCTGGTGAATACATACACCACGCCCATGCTGCTTTCAACTGTGGCGTCGAAACGCCTTGAACCGAAGAAGCTGGTCACGCACCGCTTCACGCTAGACCGGATCTTGGATGCCTACACTACGTTCTCCGATGCGGTGCATTCGCGGGCCTTGAAGGTTGTCATCTCGAACGAGGGAGCGTAGATAAAAAGCGGCCTGGACAAGCGGCTCCGGTTACGCCTGCTAGCGGGACTGAGCGTCTTGGTCGCGCCATCAAATCAGACCGTATGAACAGTTCTGCGGGGCTGGGGCGTGCGCGATCGAGAAATCGATAGTCCTTGGCGGATCAGGGCGAACGGGGCAACCGCGGCATTGCCTTAGCTGTGTTCGCAGGTCAAAGGCTTCAGCTGCGTTTCCCTTCGCCTCCTGTCGGTTTTCCTGAAGGTCTGTGATCCGTTGCTTCCCGTCGGGAAGCGTTCGACCTCAAGCCACCCTCAGATGGGGGTATTCGGTCGATCCGTGCAAAATTTGGCGGTAGCGGCGTACGAAACCGCTTGTAGCAAGGCTCTGCGGCCTCACTGGCTTTTGCAACTTGACGGATTTTCAACTCGTTGATCTGAAAGTGATTTTTCGTGCAAACCGCCAGAAAATGCACGGAAAGTACGAATACCCCGATTCACGTAACTGTGAACTATCCGGTTTTTGGTTCACTTAATTTTGAACCTTCTGATGACAACCGGCTTTTTCCAACGTCAGAAGTAGCAGCCGGTTGGCTCTTCTCGACCCATTGCCGCCCGTCGAGCTAGCGCGGCCTCTACGGCGGCTTTCAAGAGGTAAACGGCCGTTCGTCGACTCACATAGGAAGACGGGTGTTCGGCCTGAGCCGACGTTCATGCGACGATGTGGGTAAGGCAGCTGTAGGCCAGTCTCCTGCCGTTCGCGCATCGATGGCCGCCAATGTCAGCTCCCAGTGTCAGCGAACGCGTGCTATCGACCCACACCTTTATGCTCAGCTCTTGCTAGAAGATGGGAACCTCATCGTCCCATTTGTGGGAGTCGCTTCCAAGAAGGGGGATGCTGTAGTCCAAACTCCCCTTAAGAAATACGTTCAATGGATTGAATTGAAGTCTGAAATTATAATTGACGGTAATGCCGGCAGCGCTCGAGTATTCTGAGCGATTCAAGTGGTTTTTATCGAAGGTCAGCGTCGCGTTGCCTATGTCATAATTCAACACGCTGGTATCGGTCTGCAAGATGTATGTTCCATCAACCTCGTCTAGCGAAAATTCAATTTTCGCAATCCCAACGGGAATTTCCATCTTATATGGACACCGCCCGGTTTGCCAAGTTGATCTTATGTGATACGTGAGCGAGGTATCGGCTGCGGTCTTATATGCGGCCTTT
>NZ_JARESS010000166.1:0-1574 GCF_046027915.1 Paraburkholderia sp. RL17-347-BIC-D | reverse complement strand
ATTCGAACCGGGCGCGGACGATTACATCGTCGACCCGGCCGACCTTCATGAACTGACCGCCCGGATCAAGCGTGCCGTGCAACGCGCCAACCGAACGCTGTGCGACGCTCCCGAGATGCGCGAGAAAATATCGTTCGGCGACTACGAAATAGACTTCGCGACACGGCGTCTGATCAGGAACGGCGCTGAAATCGCGCTGCGCTCCAGCGAGTTCGCGTTACTCAAGCTTTTCGCCAGCAACCCGATGCGCCTGCTGACGCGCCCGATGGTCAATAGTCAGTTGGGACGATCTGAGAGCCAGAACAACAGCCTCGACGTTGCCGTCTACCGACTGCGTACTCTGATCGAGGACAACCCGTCGAGCCCGAAGTTTATCCAGACATTGCGCGGACGCGGCTACATGTTCGTGCCGTCGCCGAAGCAGAACGAAGAACGCCCGGTAATCGTCCGCGACCGCGGCAGCCGGGGTTGTGCCGTGTCCGCACTCCATCTCCTGCAAACAGCTGGCCTCGCATGAAATCGAAAACGCGGCGGCGCTCACGCACGCCGTAGACGCACCCGCTGCTCAGGCAAACCCGGATCGTCCGTCAACGTGTGACGCTGGCCGTTGCGATGCGTGCGCACCCGCTGCCGGATCTCGGCTTCGGTCGCGTCGCCCGGCACGGCCATGCACCCTCTTGCCCCTGCGTCAAACCCTGTCGCGTAGCCGTTTTCGTGAGTGCACCCTCCTCAGGAGGGGTACAGGTCGCCGTTTTTGCGTTACTTCTGCACAAAACCCCTTGTTTTAGGGCCTCGCCCGTTGCGGATTCAAATGCGAATTGCTACGCTAGTGCCAGCCTGAGGATTTGGACCTTTGCGCATTGTCGGTGACTACGCAAAGGCAAGGACCCCGGGCCAACCTTTGACCAATGACGAGGAATCTATGGCAACGAAAGCTGCAGCAAAGCCGGCTCCGAAGAAGATGACCCCGGTCGAGAAAAAGGCGAAGGCGCCGACGGTAAAGAAGGCGGCGACTCCTGCCACCAAGAAGGCGGTCGCTGCCACGCCGCTGAAGCCCATCAAGGATTCGTTCACGAAGGCTTCGCTTGCTACCCATCTTGCCGAGCGCGCAGGTGTCGAGCCGAAAGCGGCGAAGGCCTTGATGGCCGCTCTGGAAGAAACGGTGCTCGCATCGGTCCACAAGAAGGGTGCGAAGGAGTTCACGCTGCCGGGTCTGCTGAAGGTTGTTGCTCAGGACGTGCCGGCAAAGAAGAAGCGCTTCGGAAAGGACCCGTTCACGGGTGAAGACAAGTGGTTCGCCGCGAAGCCCGCTTCGGTGCGTCTGAAAGTGCGCCCGCTGAAGAAGCTGAAGGACGCCGCGGTCTAAACCGGACCGCCGGAAAGGGAGCCCCTCGCGACGGAAGTCTGAGGGGCTTTTTACTTTTTGTGCCTGGGGAGTACGGGCCTTAATGTAATCTGGCCAATCAAGGTGAACTGGGCGACACATCCGAGCATCAGGGCGTGCTCAATGGTGAATGCGCCCGCAATTGCGGCGTCATAAAAGTCGTGCAGTGCGGGCGGCTGCGCGCGCGGCT
>NZ_JARESS010000165.1:0-1665 GCF_046027915.1 Paraburkholderia sp. RL17-347-BIC-D | reverse complement strand
CTGCTAAAAAACTTCCAAAGGGCCATGCCCTTCCCAAGGAGCAGAAACTCCGGGGCGGCAGACTACACTGGCATAGCCGAAGGGAGCGGCCGTCTGCTTATTGGTGACCAATCCCGTTAAAAAACATGGTCCAGGGACTGATGCGGCCGCGGCATTGGTGACGCCGCAAGGCGATCCCGTTCAGGAAAATGATCTACCCCGCTGTCCCGCCCTTTGGCACTTCCATTGATGTGGAGGGCTGTCATGGCACAGAGCAAGGCAAGACAAACGACCGATCGCCACGCGGATATGTCCGTTATCAATCCGCATGCCGCCGGCATTGATGTTGGTGCACAGTTTCATGTTGTCGCCGTTGGGCCCGAATGGACCTCCGAGCCAGTGCGTTCATTTCGCAGTTTCACCACCGATCTTCACGAACTTGCCAGGTGGCTCAGGCAGGTCAAGGTCACGACTGTCGTGATGGAGTCCACCGGAATTTATTGGCTTCCCGTGTTCCAGATCCTTGAGTCGTATGGCTTCGAGGTATCGCTCGTCAATGCCCGGGAGGCGAAGGGCGTGCCCGGGCGCAAAACCGACGTGAACGATGCCCAGTGGCTCCAGAAGCTGCACCGGTACGGACTGCTGCGCGCCAGCTTCCGTCCCCGGCAGGATGTGGCTACGCTACGGTCCTATCTGCGGCAGCGCGAGCGCCTGCTGGAATACGCTGCATCCCACATCCAGCACATGCAGAAGGCGCTGATGCAGATGAACGTACAGTTGCATCACGTCGTTCAGGACATCACAGGCGTTACCGGCATGAAGATCATCCGGGCGATCGTGGCCGGTGAGCGCAATACTGATGTCCTCGCAAAGCATCGCGACAGACGTTGCAAGGCCTCCGTCGAGACCATCCGCGAGGCGCTGGCTGGTCACTATCAGCCCGAGCACGTGTTCGAACTGACCCAGGCGGTGGCCCTCTACGATTTTTACCAGACCCAGGTAGCGCAATGCGACCGGCGAATCGATGTCGCGCTCCGGCAACTGCAGACCAGGGTCGAGCCGGTCACCGCGCCGCTACCGGCTGCACGGCGTCGCGGCAAACAGTCGAACGATTTCCCGTTCGATGTGCGTGCTGCACTGTACGGGATGCTGGGCGTCGATCTGACGCAGATTCACGGTTTAGGACCTTACATGGCGCTCAAGCTCATCGCCGAATGCGGCAACGATATGTCGCGCTGGCCGACAGTCAAACACTTCACATCCTGGCTCTGCCTGGCGCCCGGCAACAAGATATCGGGAGGCAAGATCCTCTCATCAAAGACACGTCGTTCTTCCAGCAAAGCTGCTGCGTCGCTGCGTCTTGCCGCAGTGACGGTGGGCAAGACCGACACGGCGCTGGGTGGCTTCTACCGCCGACTGTCGGCCCGCATTGGCAAGGCGAAGGCAGTTACCGCCACGGCGCGCAAGATCGCCGTGCTGTTCTACAACACGCTGCGCTACGGCATGGAGTATGTCGATCCCGGTGCCGCATACTATGAAGAACGCTACCGGCAGCGGGTCCTGAACAACCTGACACGCCGTGCCGAATCACTCGGCTATGTCCTGCAGGCAAAAGTGACCTGATGCTGTGAAGTTTCTCAGGAAAGCATCGGCCTTCTTTGCCCGGGAACTGAAGTGACTTACCGC
>NZ_JARESS010000164.1:0-1694 GCF_046027915.1 Paraburkholderia sp. RL17-347-BIC-D | reverse complement strand
CGTGTTGCCTCACGGGAACATGTTACTCCCGGGCAATTGTCAACGACGAATCGTTTGGCGATGAGGCTGACGCTGCTACGCAGCGTCAGCCTTCATCGCGTCGGCGTCGCCAAGTATTCGGGTCACCAGCTCTTTTGCCCGATTCGATCGCCACACTTTCACGCGGCGCTGCAGAGTGCGCAGTTGAGCGCGGGAATACATGGTTGGGGCCATTGCGGTGAGGCGCTCATGCAGTTTCTTTGCCGTGATGCCGGGCTCAATTTCGAGCCATTCCTGTATCTTCGGCCAACTATGTTCGAACGGATCTTCTCGAGTGCGCCAATCGTGTTGTACGCGCGCTTTACGATGATGCGTTGGACGAACTTCGCCGGCCTGCCAGGCTGTCCCAAGACTCGAAAGGAAATCGGCAAGTGGAACATCACTGGATATTTTGATCTCTGTTGGCTGTCCACCGGAAGCGCTGCATTCTGCGATGCGCTGCTGTGCTTCGCGCATTCGATGTAGCAGGTCCAATGGATCCAGCTTACGAAACCGCGCACGAAGGCTGCGCTTGGTCGCTTCGGGTATCGAGGCGGAGCGCAGGACGCGCTCAAGTGGCGTCAAGGGAGCTTCATAACGCTTCGTCACTCTGGCGCCATGACGGGTCTTCGATTTGAGTTTGAATGATGGTTGAAAGAAGTTAATGTAAAGCCGCGACACCTGGTATAGGGACGCAAGTGTCCCGGTGGCCTCGAGGCCGCGTAACTTTCCGTAGCCGACCAGACGGCGCACGATTGCGCCGTTTTTCTGCTCGACCCACGCCTGATCGTTTTTTTTGTATGCACGCGAGCGCGTCAACTCGATACCTGTTGCTTTGCAGAAGTTAAAGACATCTTCGTTCATGAAGGCGGTATCGTTGTCGCAATCCAGGCCTCGCAGGGGGAATGGTAAGGCGTGCCTGACCAGTTCGATATGCTCGCGGACTAGCGCGCCGCTGCGAACCGGCATAGCGAGACACTCGGTCCAGCCAGTCGCGATATCTGTCATCACCAAGCTGTGAACGAAGTCACCGTCGATCTTGGTGCCACCGCAATGCTCAACGAAATCGATTTCCAGATAACCGGGCAGCGGATCATTCCAGTCATTGAAGGTCCGGATCGGTACCGCGCGGCGGATTGCAGTACCAATTCCGCCGGCGCGCCGGCGCTGGCCGCTAAATGCCTGCTCGCGCACATCCCGCAGTAGCCGATCGATGGTCGCGGCGCTGATCTGCCTGAGCCGCTGGTGCATCTCCTTTGATAGCGACAGATGACCATGCCGTGTCAACGAATCAACCAGCGTCGGGAGGAGTGCCTTTAACCGCTTGCCGCAGATCCGGTCACTCGCTTCCCACAGCGTAATCAGCGCGGCACGAACCTCATCGTCGTAGCGACGCGGCGGGCCCGGTTTCCCTTGGGGTGGCGTGGGCTCCCGGCAGAGCACACGGATCGCATGCTTGCGGTGATAGCCCGTCAATTCAACAAACTCGTCCAGAATCTGGTGTTTGTCGATTCGACCAGAACGGCGGTAACGCTCGCCAACTGCTTCAGTCAATTCCCGTCTTGTTGTCATGCTGAGCTGCCTCGTCATAAGTCGCTCCCGCCAGCCGTCTGACGGGTAACAAAATACTTGAGGCAACGAGCCTAGCTCGGTAACAAAAAACCTGAGTCAATGCG
>NZ_JARESS010000163.1:0-1706 GCF_046027915.1 Paraburkholderia sp. RL17-347-BIC-D | reverse complement strand
GGCTTTGATAATCATATAGTCGGCCTCGCGCCGTTCCGGTAGGACGGCTGGCGTAGAGTCAAGGTTGCGACACCGACGTGACGCACAGGAGGCCGGCATGAAAAAGTTTAGCGGAATCGACCTGCACTCGAACAACAGTGTGGTCGTGGTCAGCGATGAGGTGGACCACATCGTCTACCAGCTGCGGTTGCCCAACGACGCGTTGCAGATCCGCGCCGCACTGGCGCCGCATCGCGAAGAACTGGAAGGTGTGGTCATCGAGGCGACGTACAACTGGTACTGGTTGGTCGATGCACTGTTTGCGGATGGATACCATGTTCATCTCGCCAACCCGGCAGCGATCAGGCAGTACGAGGGGCTGAAATTCAGTGGTGACTTCACCGATGCGGCCCATCTCGCACAATTACTGCGTCTGGGGCTGCTGCCCGAAGGCTACATCTACCCCGCGGACGGACGGCAGGTACGCGACCTTGCACGCAAACGGATGCAGCTCGTGCAGTGCCGCACCACCCAGATTCTCGCGATCGGCAACCTGTTCGCGCGGCATACTGGTTCTCAGATGCACGGGCCGCAGGTCAAGCGCCTCGATGGCGCGCAGGTGAGCCGATTCGGTTTTGCGCCCGACGTAACGCTCGCGATCCGGGCCAACCTGGCGGTCCTGCAAACGCTTCAGCAGCAGATCGAGATCGTCGAAAAGCGACTCATGCAGCAGGTGAAACTGAATCCGGATTACGCGCTGTTGAACACGGTGCCCGGCATTGGTCCGATGCTGGCGACCACTATCATGCTGGAAACTGGCACCATCTCGCGATTTGCCACCGTTGGCCACTTCAGTTCTTACTGTCGCTGCGTGGACAGCAGGCGCGAAAGCAACAGCAGGAAGAAAGGCGAAGGCAACACGAAGAACGGGAACCGCTATCTGGCATGGGCGTTTGTCGAAGCGGCCAACTTCGCGATCCGTACGTGTCCGCAAGCCAGGCGCTTTTACGAACGCAAGAAGCGAATGCGCAACGGCATCGTTGCGATCAAGGCACTAGCGCACAAGCTGGCTCGCGCCTGCTATCACATGCTTCGGGAGCACAAACCATTTGAGACAGTTCGCTGTTTTGGCTAGCAGGTGATGCAAGGGGAACGAACCCGGTAACTTGACTGGTGCACAGCCATGGCTTTGATTGGGTCTTCCCTTTGCTTCACCTCACCGACTGTCTGCAAGCAATCGGGTCGCCCGGGCGGGGAGCCACGTTTGACTGGCGTTGCACACGCAACAGCCACGGCTTTGACCAACCCCTTGGACCTCGTCCGGCACCAACGTTTCTCCGGGGCGGCCATGGCCGCCAGGGCACACGTGACTTACCTCACGGCATGCTTGATCCAGATGGGTGTCTGGTGCGATCCGTTTCGCAACCAGCTTTGAGAAACCGGATGCGATATTGATCCTGCAGACAGGAGACGCACCACAAGCGTCCTTGCGATTGCCATGTCGATGAAAAACATATCGACATGGCAATCGCAAGGGGGAAGAGATTTGTACCTTGACTCCGGCCGACTAATGGGTGTCAAGTTGAGGTAGATAGTTTGGCTAGCGCGAGAAGATATGGTTTCCTTATTAATTTGCCTGAGAAACTTTCACACCCGTCCATTCCTGCCATGCGAGCAGACGCGCCTTCAGTTCGGTGCGATGGCATGCGGCGTTCATCCGGTGCCGT
>NZ_JARESS010000162.1:0-1760 GCF_046027915.1 Paraburkholderia sp. RL17-347-BIC-D | reverse complement strand
TGCTGATCTTTATCGTCGGCCCGCTGGCGATACTGCGCACGCCGACCGATATCTTTCCGAACATCGATATTCCGGTGGTCAGCATCGTCTGGAGTTTTAACGGCTTCTCCGCCCAGGACATGGCGAACCGCATCACGTCGAACTACGAGCGCGCACTGACCTCGGACGTCGACGATATCGAGCACATCGAGTCGCAATCGCTGAACGGCGTCTCCGTGGTGAAGATCTTTTTTCATCCGGGCGCGGACATCAATCGTGCGATTGCCGAGGCGGCTTCCAATTCGGCGTCGATCCTGCGCGTGCTGCCGCCGGGCACATTGCCGCCGAACATCATCACGTATAACGCGTCGACGGTGCCGATCCTGCAACTCGGCCTGTCCAGCAACACGCTCTCCGAACAGCAACTCTACGATCTCGGCAATAGCCAGATCCGCACGCAACTGGCGACGGTGCAAGGCGCGTCGGTGCCGTTGCCGTTCGGCGGCAAGGTACGGCAGATCATGGTGGATATCGATCCGCGCGCGCTGCAGGCCAAGGGACTCGCGCCGCTCGACGTGGTCAACGCGGTCAACGCGCAGAACCTGATCCTGCCGGGCGGCACGGCGAAGATCGGCACGAAGGAATACAACGTGCAGATGAACGGCAGCACCGACACGGTGGCCGCGCTCAACGATCTGCCGATCAAGACGGTCGCCGGCGGCGTGGTGTACGTGCGCGACGTCGCCCACGTGCGCGACGGCTACGCGCCGCAAACCAACATCGTGCGCAGCGACGGCAAACGCGCGGCGCTCCTGACCATCGAAAAATCCGGCAGCACCTCGACCCTCACGATCATCCAGCAGGTCAAGGCGATGCTGCCGCATATCGCCGCCGGCCTGCCGAGCGCGCTGCACATCACCGCGCTGTCCGATCAATCCGTATTCGTGAAGTCGGCCGTGGTGGGCGTGGCGCGCGAGGCGCTGATCGCCGCCGCCCTCACCGCCTTGATGATCCTGCTCTTTCTCGGCAGCTGGCGCGCCACGCTGATCATCGCGGTATCGATTCCGCTCGCCGTGCTGACCTCGCTGATCGCGCTGTCCGCGCTCGGCCAGACCATCAACATCATGACGCTCGGCGGCCTTGCGCTCGCCGTGGGGATTCTCGTCGACGACGCCACGGTCGCCATCGAAAACATCACGCATCATCTGGAGAACGGCGAGCCGTTGCACGACGCGATCCTGAACGGCTCCGGCGAAATCGCCGTGCCGACTTTCGTCTCGACGCTGTCGATCTGCATCGTATTCGTGCCGATGTTCCTGCTCTCCGGCGTGGCCCGCTATCTGTTCGTGCCGCTCGCCGAAGCGGTGGTGTTCGCGATGATCGCGTCTTACCTTTTCTCGCGCACGCTGGTGCCGACCCTCGCGATGTATCTGATGCGCGCGCGCAGCAACGCGCCGGTCACCGGCAACGGTCCGATTGCGTGCCTGATCCGCTTTCAGGCCGGCTTCGAGCAGCGCTTCGAGCGGCTGCGTGAACGCTATCGCGGCGTGCTCGGCGCGGCGATAGCGAGTCCGCGGCGCTTCATCGCGATCTTTCTGCTGCTTTGCATCGGCTCGCTTGCGCTGGTGCCGTTCACCGGGCGCGACTTCTTCCCGGCGGTGGATACCGGCGAAATCCGCCTGCATCTGCGCGCGCCGACCGGCACGCGGATCGAGGACACCGCGAGCATTACCGACCAGGTCGAAGCCCGCGTGCGCGACGTGATCCCGAAGCAGGAACTC
>NZ_JARESS010000161.1:0-1860 GCF_046027915.1 Paraburkholderia sp. RL17-347-BIC-D | reverse complement strand
ACTACTTGGTCCCGCAATTGCCGCCGCAGCACTTTGCCGACCGGCGTTTTCGGCAGATCGTCCACGAAGACCGCACGCTTCGGCACTTTGTAAGAGGCCAAGGTCTTCCGCGCAAAGCCGACCACATCCGCCTCGGTCAACGTCGGGTCCCTTTTCACCACGAAGGCGACGGGTGTCTCGCCGGATTCCGAATCCGCGACTCCGACCACTGAGACCTCCAGAATGCCGGTATGCCGGGAGAGCACGTTCTCGACCTCGTTCGGATAGACGTTGAAACCGGACACCAGGATCATGTCCTTTTTGCGGTCGACAATCCTGATCACGCCGCGCTGATCCATGATCCCGATATCGCCGGTCGCAAAAAATCCATCGGGGCCGATCGCACCGGCAGTTTCCTCCGGCCGATTGAAGTAGCCTTGCATGACGGCCGGCCCTGCGACGCAGATTTCACCAGGCATATCGGTGGGTAACCCCGCGCCGTTCTCGTCGCGGATTTCGATGCGCATTGAAGGTAGCGGCACGCCTATCGTACCGTCGAAGGTGGTGAGTGTCACAGGGTTGGCCGTCACCGCGCCGGAGGTTTCCGAGAGCCCATAGGCTTCCAGCACCGGGCAGCCAGTAAGTCTCTGCCAACGTTCGGCCACTGCGGGCTGGGTCGCGGTGCCACCGGCGATGGTGATGCGCAAGGCCGAGAACTCAAGCGAGCGGAAGTCTTCGTTGTTCATCAGCGCTGTGAACAGCGTGTTGAGGCCGCCAAAGACGGTCGGCCGATGCGTCGCGAAGTCCTTCACGAGGGCAGGAATATCGCGCGGGTTCATCACCAGAACGGCGCGGACTCCGAAATGGATGGAGAGCATACATTGGCACACGAGGGCCGCCGCATGGTAAAGAGGCAACGCGATGATGGTGGTTTCCTCGCCCGGCCGGAACGCAGGCTTGCACCAGCTGGCAAATATCAGCACATCCGCCAGCACGTTGCCGTGAGTGAGCACGGCGCCTTTCGGCTCACCGGTGGTACCGCCGGTGTATTGGAGAAACGCTCTTGTCCCGTGGTTCAGCGCCGCCTCGGTGAAATCAGTGGCCGGGTGGGCAGTCATGGCGGTCTTGAAGGTCACCGCGCCTGCGATCTTCCAGCCCGGGACGAGTTTTTTCTTCTTTCGGACGATGTAGTCAACGAGGATGGATTTCGGGAACTTCTGCAACTCTGCCACGCGCGCGACGATAACGTGCTCAATGGCGATATGGGTCAGCGCATGCGCGACGGTGGCGGCGAACATCTCCATCACAACGATCGCACGCGCACCGGAATCCTTGATTAGCTGCGTCAGCTCGGCCGCGGTGTAGAGCGGGTTGACGTTGACGACGGTCAGCCCGCCCCTGAGTGCGGCGAACATCGCGATGGGGTGTTGCAGACTGTTCGGCAACATCAGCGCGATGCGGTCCCCCGGCGTTAGCCCGAGGTCATTCTGAAAGTAGGCAGCCAAGCGGGCCGAGTTTTCGTCGAGTTGACGAAATGTGAGGTCCACTCCGAACTGGTGAAAGGCGATTTTGTTGCCGAAGCAGGCGACGGCCTGTTCCAAAAGCGCCGCCATCGAGGGGTAACCCTCCAAGTCGATGTCCGCCGGGACCCCCTCCGGGTATTGGGAGAGCCAAGACAAATGTGACATTTCGTCCTCCGCTGCAGACTACCGAGACGTTTGCTGCTTCCACTTCTATCCGAGGTCTTCCAGGGGGGCTTTGACCCGCGCAGTCTGTATCGAACATCAGAAAATCACATTTCTGCGAACAGGGAAATTCGCGACCAATCGTCATGTCGAAAAACGAATTTGCTTCATGCCTTCCGTCTTTAAGATACAGCGG
>NZ_JARESS010000160.1:0-1873 GCF_046027915.1 Paraburkholderia sp. RL17-347-BIC-D | reverse complement strand
GTGGTATGCGAGTTACCCCCGGGGGCAGCATTTTGAGGCAGATACTTGAAATGTGAGACTTGTGATATAAACTTAAACGATCACATTTCTCAATATCGAGTACGCAATGGTTAAAGGACGTTCAAGTGCCGAAACGATGGCCCCCGCAAGCATGACCGCGTTGGCGCTCGGATCCCAGACCGCGGGAGGCGTCGGTGACATCGGCCGGATCGTGATGGCGCTGGACGCGACACGTGCTGCTGCGACTGCAATTCTCGACGGGTTGGAAGACTTGGGCGGTGGCATGTCGGAGCACACCAAGGTAGAGCTGACTCGCAAGGTACGCCGGCGAATCAGCGAGCAGGAAGATAGTGTCCTGCAAGGTCTCGTCGATGCGTCACCGGTCAGGCTGATGACGCCGTCGCGCGCCGAGATGGAAGCTAAGGCGGTTGCAACTGTGCTGGACGGAACCACGTGGTTGACGGCTCAGATGGTCGGCAAGCGGCAGAATCCGGATGCCACGAATCTGCATGCTGTGACGAGTCGGTGGAAGAAGGAAGGCAGGGTTTTTGCCATCGAGCGGGCGGGCCAGACCTTGTACCCGAGGTACATTTTTGATGATCTCGGCAACCCGATTCCTGCACTGGCAGAGATCCTGAAGGTCTTCGAAGGCTTCACACCGTTCCGGATTGCCTCGTGGTTCGAGTCGACGAACAGTATGCTCCATGGGAAGCGTCCTCGCGAGGTCCTGGCAACAGGCCCCTTGGCCGTGATCGAGGCCGCGCGGGATCACGTGGTAGGAGCGGTGCATGGGTAGTACACAGCATCCTCCGCCGCCGTCGTCATTCACGCTTTCAGCCCTTCCGTCCCTAAAGTTGTTCTCCACCGGAAACGCTCCCACGTAAATCTGTATCGCATATTCCACGTAATCTGTGCTGGAAATGGTCGCACCCATTTTCAACAGAGATCACGTGGTTTCGGAGTGTGTCCAGCGTACACTTTCCTTCTTAATCGCGTGGCCCAACCAATTCCACGCAATTTATGACGGAAAGGCGCTCCCACGTAATCTGTGCTGGAAATCGCCGCCCGGCGGTGGTCGCTGCCATCAATCTGCACCAGTTCGCCCAGACACGCACGGCGGTTGTACGGCTGGTGCACCCGCGGTGCACGCTCCTTGCGCGGGATCCACAGCCCGGCCGCCCGCATCAGCGTGCGCACCGTCTCGACCGCCAGCCCGATACCGTGACACTCCCGCCGCTTCTCGCAGGTCAGCGTCGGACCAAAATGCGGGTAGCGCTCGCGGATCAGCGCCAGCGCCCGCTGAGCGTTGCCAGCAGGAAGCTGGTGGTTGCCCGGACGGCCACGCCAGCCGCCTCATAACGCCGCACCGGCCGCTCGACTTGGCGCACGCCCAGTCCCAGCCGTTCAGCCGCCTGGCCCGGCCTGAGCCGGGCCTCGGTCACCGCCTGGATGACCTTGAACCGGTCCACCTCGCGCATCGTCATCGTGATCATCCCAGTCCCCTTCATCGCCGGCTCCATGATGGATGTCCGGCGCTCAACCTACCCAGAACACGACATTTCTATTTAGCGGAAACCCGACATTTCTATTTGGGACGTACAATTAAAAGGTTCATAAATAAGGTTATGCAAAAGTTAGGATTACTATTTATATTTATGTCAAATTGTCAGGGCAATTAACAGAAACTGACAGCCGTGTCGGCTTTGGCAACCAGACATGGGGAATACAAGAAGACGCTGCACTGGCCATTGCGAGTGGCGATTGCGAACTAAACTAGAAGCCACGTCCCAGTCATTTCCGTTGAGGAGCAAAGCGTCGAGGCGAGGCTAGCCGACCACCATCGTAATCTAGGAGTGTCCGACCGTCGGCATCA
>NZ_JARESS010000016.1:0-181024 GCF_046027915.1 Paraburkholderia sp. RL17-347-BIC-D | reverse complement strand
CGCAAGGCATACGGGGCTTTTCTGGGCAAACTTGGGTGAGGCTGGGAAGCTAGTTGGTCCCCCTGACAGGAATCGAACCTGTATCTAGCGCTTAGGAGGCACTTGTTCTATCCATTGAACTACAGGGAGAGGACCAAACCAAAATGATCGCCGCAATCCCGCTATCGAACAAGGTCCGCGAGGATCGGGCGAGTCCAAATTCGCCAGCGAGCGCAGAGTATATCAAACACGCCCAAACGCGAGGAGGGCCGTGCAGGAGCGCCGAAGCCCGTCCCACAAAGCAAACGGCCCAGCAGTCAAAGCCTGCTGGGCCGTGTGAACTGCCCGGGCGATCGCTCCAGCGCGCGCAACGACCTAACGCAGCGCCCCGGCAGCCCAATAAACCCGCCTCAGAACTCCACTACCGCGAACTCAGCCTTGCCCACGTCGCACAGCGGGCAGCGCCAGTCTTCGGGAATCGCGGCGAAGCGCGTGCCCGGCGCGATGCCTTCTTCGGGCAGGCCTTCTTCCTCGTTGTAGATCCAGCCGCAAATCAGGCAGACCCAGCTCTTATATTCAGTCACTTCAATTACTTCGCTCACGACGCACTCTTCTCTAGTTCAATGCAAAATCCGCCCAGTCTGCCCCTTTTTTGGGCACGGCGGCGACCCGCAATATTACCGGAATTTGTCAATCCGGCTGAAAACGGCCGATGTGGCAGCGCCGCAAAGTGTCCGGCACCACGCCGAACCCACTCGACGGACCGCGTCACACACAGCGTGTATGCTCTGATCCGCAGCTGATCTTTTGGACCGGCGCGCCGGGGCGCCTGGCATGAACTGCGACGATCGGCCTCAGGCCACTGAGGCGCCATCGCCGCCGACATGGCC
Source organism: Paraburkholderia sp. RL17-347-BIC-D (assembly GCF_046027915.1). Lineage (NCBI taxonomy): Bacteria > Pseudomonadati > Pseudomonadota > Betaproteobacteria > Burkholderiales > Burkholderiaceae > Paraburkholderia > Paraburkholderia sp. RL17-347-BIC-D. The sequence continues at coordinate 180,155 of NZ_JARESS010000016.1, read as the reverse complement.
CGCGCATGCCTTTCGTTTCCCAAAAAGGAGAAAAACGATGTTCAAGAACAAATGGTTGGTCGGTGCGGCATTGGCCGGATTGCTCGCCGTATCCGGTGCGGCGCACGCCGCGAGCGTGTCGTTCGTGCAGCCGGCGGACGGCGCGACCGTCAGCAATCCCGTCCACGTGGTGTTCGGCGTCGACGGCATGAAGATAGCGCCGGCCGGCACGATGACGGAAGGCACGGGCCACCATCATCTGCTGGTGGACGGCAAGCCGCTGCCCAAGGGCGAGGTCATCCCCGCGAACGACAAGTCGTTGCACTTCGGCAAGGGCCAGACCGAAACCGATCTGACGCTGCCGCCGGGCGACCACACGCTGACGCTGCAATTCGGCGACGGCGCGCATCGTTCGTACGGTCCGGAAATGAGCAAGACCATCACGGTGCACGTGAAGTAACCCGCCGACGGGACAGCCGGGTGGGTGCAACTGCCCGTCCGGCGTCCGCGCCATGCGCAGCCGGGCTATCCGCGTCCGGCAAGCCGGCCGTTCGATCTATCTCTTCCGGCATACAGGCACCCGCCCGTGCGCCCGGTACAATGGGCAGTTCCGACTCATCGCTGTCTTCTCCAATTCTCCATGTCGCTTTACACCATTACCGGAGTCCAACTGGCGTTCGGTCACGTCGCGTTGCTCGATCACGCGGATTTCTCTCTCGAAGCCGGCGAACGCGTCGGGCTGATCGGCCGCAACGGCGCGGGCAAGTCGTCGCTGCTGAAGATCGTCGCCGACCTGACCAAGCCTGACGACGGCCTCGTCACGCGCCAGCAGAGTCTGAGCACGATTTACGTACCGCAGGAGCCGGAGTTCGACACGGACGACACGGTGTTCGAAGCGGTCGCCGCCGGCCTCACGCACGCCCGCGCGCTGCTGGACGAATACGACGCGGTCGCCAACCAGCTCGCCGACGAGCCGGAAGGCCCGGAGCACGACGCGCTGATGTCGCGCATGAACACGCTGCAATCGGCCCTTGACCATTCGGACGCCTGGAACTGGAGCACGCGCGTCGCGACCACGCTGCAGCAGATCGGTCTGAACGGGGAGGCGCGGGTGGGCTCGCTGTCGGGCGGCATGCAAAAGCGCGTGGCGCTGGCGCGCGCGCTGGTCGTGCAGCCGGACGTGCTGCTGCTCGACGAGCCGACCAACCACCTCGACTTCGACGGCATCCGCTGGCTCGAAGACCTGCTGGTGTCGCTGCGCGCGGGCCTGCTCTTCATTACCCACGACCGTGCGTTCCTCGACCGAGTCGCCACGCGCATCGTCGAACTGGATCGCGGGCGTCTGTTGTCGTATCCGGGTAATTTCTCGGCTTATCAGACGCGCAAGGCGCAGCAGCTCGAAGTCGAGCAAGTGGAAGCGGCCAAGTTCGACAAGCTGCTCGCGCAGGAAGAAGTGTGGATTCGCAAGGGCGTCGAGGCGCGCCGCACGCGTAGCGTCGGCCGGATTGCGCGGCTCGTGGAAATGCGCAACCAGCGCGCGGAACGCCGCAACGTGCAGGGCAACGTCAAGCTCGACGTCGGCCAGGGCGAGAAGTCCGGCAAGATCGTCGCCGAATTGACCGACGTCACCAAGCGCTACGGTTCGCGCACGGTGGTCGACAGCTTCACGGCCACCGTCATGCGCGGCGACAAGATCGGCTTTGTCGGGCCTAACGGTGCGGGCAAGACCACGCTGCTCAAGATGATCCTCGGTGAATTGGCGCCTGACGAAGGCACGGTGCGCATCGGCACGAATCTGCAGGTCGCGTATTTCGACCAGATGCGCGCGCAACTCGATCTGGACAAGAGCCTCGCCGATACCATCAGCCCGGGCAGCGAGTGGGTGGAAGTCAACGGCCAGAAGAAGCACGTCATGAGCTATCTCGGCGACTTCCTGTTCGCGCCGGAACGCGCGCGTTCGCCGGTCAAGTCGCTGTCGGGCGGCGAGCGTAACCGCCTGCTGCTCGCGCGTCTGTTCGCGCGTCCGGCCAACGTGCTGGTGCTCGACGAACCGACCAACGACCTCGACATTCCGACACTCGAACTGCTCGAAGAACTGCTCACGGAATACGACGGCACGGTGCTGCTGGTCAGCCACGATCGCGCGTTCCTCGATAACGTCGCGACCTCGGTGATCGCGTCCGAAGGCGGCGGCAAGTGGCGCGAGTATGTCGGCGGCTTTACCGATTGGCAGATCCAGCGCGACCGTTCGCAGCAAATGGCGCTGGACGCGCAGAAAGAAGCCGGCAAGGACGCGGGCAAAGATGCGGCCGCGGCCAAAGACAGTTCCGCGGGCCGCAATACGCAACGCGCCGCGAAGCTGTCGTTCAAGGAGCAGCGCGAACTGGAGGCGCTGCCGGAGAAGATCGCCGCGCTGGAAGCCGAGCAGAAAGCGATTGGCGCACAACTCGAAGACGGCTCGGTGTTCGCCAAAGACGCGCAGGAAGGCACGCGTTTGACGGAGCGCTATGCCGCGATCGACGAAGAACTGCTGGTCGCGCTCGAGCGTTGGGACGAGCTGGAAAACCGGCGCAAATGAGGCGCGGGGGCGGCGCGGGATGGGGCCGCGCCACCGCCGTCCCTTATCCAGACGGCCAATCCCGTGCATCGTGAATTGCCGCGCGTATCGAAATCAGTAAAATACCCCGCGAACAGGCTTCCCCGGCGTTCGCACCAGCGTCGACGTTGCCCGCCTTGTTGCACTTGCAGGGCAGGCTTCGAGCCGCCGTCGAGCGCGCCAACGGGAAGCCATGCGACAAAACAGCTTGCCCGCACTGCGGGCACCCCACCTAACCCCGTTGTTTCGTTTCGCTTTTTTTGAAAACTCAACGCATTGTCCACAGACCTGTGAACAGGACCTGTGGACAACGATGAACCGACGCACCCGAGTCAACCATGTCTACGAAAAAGCCAAACGCCGCGTATAGCGAAGCGTCGATCAAGGTGTTGAAGGGTCTGGAGCCGGTCAAGCAACGGCCCGGGATGTACACCCGCACCGAGAATCCGCTGCACATCATTCAGGAAGTCATCGACAACGCGTCGGACGAGGCCCTCGGCGGCCACGGCCGGCAAATCACGGTCACGCTGCACGCGGACCATTCGGTCTCGGTCGAGGACGACGGCCGTGGCATTCCCTTCGGTCTGCATCCGGAAGAAGGCGTGCCGGTCGTCGAGATCGTTTTCACGCGTCTGCACGCGGGCGGCAAGTTCGACAAAGCCGCCGGCGGCGCGTACACGTTTTCGGGCGGCTTGCACGGCGTCGGCGTGTCCGTCACCAACGCGCTGTCCACGCGCCTCGACGTTACCGTGTGGCGCGACGGCAAGATCGCCGAACTGAGTTTTGCCAATGGCGACGTCGCCAAGGAACTCGAAGTGCGGGCCGCCACGAAAGGCGACAAGAAATCCGGCACGCGTGTCACCGCGTGGGCCAATCCCAAGTACTTCGATTCGCCGAACCTGCCGCTCGGCGAACTGCAACGTCTGCTGCGTTCGAAAGCCGTGCTGCTGCCGGGCGTCGAAGTCACGCTGATCAACGAGAAAACCGGCGAACAGCAAACCTGGAAATACGAAGACGGTCTGCGCGGCTATCTGCTCGAAGGCATGAACGGCAGCGATCTGCTGATTCCGCTGTTCGAGGGCGAGCGCTATGCCGAAAACTCGCGCGCGAGCGAAGAGACATTCGCCGAAGGCGAGGGCGCCGCATGGGTCGTCGCGTGGAGCGAGGAAGGTACGCTCATGCGCGAGTCGTACGTCAACCTGATTCCGACGCCCGCGGGCGGCACTCACGAATCCGGTTTGCGCGACGGTCTGTATCAGGCAGTGAAGAGTTTCGTCGAGTTGCACAACCTGCAGCCGAAGGGCGTCAAGCTTCTCGCTGAAGACGTGTTCGCGCGCGTGTCGTTCGTGTTGTCCGCGAAGGTGCTCGATCCGCAATTCCAAGGGCAGATCAAGGAGCGCCTGAATAGCCGCGACGCGGTCAAGCTGGTGTCGTCGTTCGCGCGGCCGGCGTTGGAGTTGTGGCTGAATCAGCACGTCGAGCACGGCAAGAAGCTCGCCGACCTCGTCATCAAGCAGGCGCAGGCGCGCACGCGCGCCGGGCAGAAGGTCGAGAAGCGCAAGAGCTCGGGTGTCGCGGTGCTGCCGGGCAAGCTGACCGATTGCGAATCGACGGAAATCGGCCGCAACGAACTGTTCCTCGTCGAGGGCGACTCGGCGGGCGGCTCCGCGAAGATGGGCCGCGACAAGGAATATCAGGCCATCCTGCCGCTGCGCGGCAAGGTGCTGAACACGTGGGAAACCGAGCGTGACCGCCTGTTCGCCAACAACGAGGTGCACGACATCTCGGTGGCGATCGGCGTCGATCCGCACAGCCCTGACGACAAAGTCGACCTGTCGAATCTGCGCTACGGCAAGATCTGCATTCTGTCGGACGCGGACGTCGACGGCTCGCACATTCAGGTGCTGTTGCTCACGCTGTTCTTCAAGCATTTCCCGCAGCTGATCGAACGCGGACATGTGTGCGTCGCGCGTCCGCCGCTGTTCCGGGTCGACGCGCCCGCGCGCGGCAAGAAGCCGGCGCAGAAGCTGTACGCGCTCGACGAGGGCGAACTCGAAGCGATTCTCGACAAGCTGCGCAAGGACGGCGTGCGCGACACGCAATGGTCCATCAGCCGCTTCAAGGGTCTCGGCGAAATGAGCGCGGAACAGTTGTGGGATACCACGATGAACCCCGACACGCGGCGCCTCTCCCCGGTGGCGCTCGGCGAACTCGACTACGACGCCACGGTCGCGCGCATGACGATGCTGATGGGCAAGGGCGAAGCGGCGTCGCGCCGCAGCTGGCTGGAAGAAAAGGGCAACGAAGTAGAAGCGGATATCTGAGCGCTTTTTAAAGCGCACTCACTCCGCACGAAAACTTCACGCCAAACACGGATACGGAATCTAGATGGACGACGATAACACTCTCGACCTTTTCACCGAGCCGCCGCCCCCGGAGGGCGACTTTCTCACGCTCGGCAACTACGCGGAACGCGCGTACCTCGACTATGCGGTGAGCGTGGTCAAGGGCCGCGCGCTGCCGGATGTGTGCGACGGCCAGAAGCCGGTGCAGCGCCGCATCCTGTTCGCGATGAACGACATGGGTCTGTCCGACAACGCGAAGCCGGTCAAGTCGGCGCGCGTGGTCGGCGACGTGCTCGGTAAGTATCACCCGCACGGCGACCAGTCCGCGTACGACGCACTGGTGCGTCTCGCGCAAGACTTTTCGATGCGCTATCCGCTGATCGACGGCCAGGGCAATTTCGGTTCGCGCGACGGCGACGGCGCGGCGGCAATGCGGTACACGGAAGCGCGCCTCACGCCGATCGCGAAGCTGCTGCTCGATGAAATCAACCAGGGCACGGTCGATTTCATGAAGAACTACGACGGCGAGTTCGACGAGCCGAGGTTGTTGCCGGCGCGCTTGCCGTTCGTGCTGCTGAACGGCGCGTCCGGCATCGCGGTGGGTCTGGCCACGGAAATCCCGTCGCACAATCTGCGCGAAGTCGCGGGCGCCACCGTTGCCATGATCCGCAATCCGAAGATCACGCACGCTGAATTGATCCAGCACATTCCGGGTCCGGACTTTCCGGGCGGCGGCCAGATCATTTCGAGCGAAGCGGAAATCTCCGCGGCGTACGAATCCGGCCGCGGCAGCCTCAAGGTGCGCGCGCGCTGGAAGATCGAAGAGCTCGCACGCGGCCAGTGGCAACTGGTGATCACCGAACTGCCGCCGAATACGGCCGCGCAGAAAGTGCTCGAGGAGATCGAAGAGCAGACCAATCCGAAGATCAAGCTCGGCAAGAAGGCGCTCACGCCCGAACAGCTGCAGACCAAGCAGACCATGCTGGCGCTGCTCGACGCGGTGCGCGACGAGTCCGGCAAGGACGCGCCGGTGCGTCTCGTGTTCGAGCCGAAGTCGAGCCGCATCGATCAGACCGATTTCGTCAATACGCTGCTCGCGCATACGAGCCTGGAATCCAACGCCTCGCTGAATCTGGTGATGGTCGGTGGCGACGGCCGGCCGCGCCAGAAGGGCTTGAGCGAAATCCTGCACGAGTGGATCGCGTTCCGCTTCGCCACGGTCACGCGCCGCACGCGTCATCGTTTGTCGAAGGTCGACGACCGGATTCACATCCTCGAAGGCCGGATGATCGTCTTTTTGAATATCGACGAGGTCATCCGCATCATCCGCGAATCGGACGAGCCGAAGGTCGCGTTGATGGCCGCGTTCGGCCTGTCCGATCGTCAGGCCGAGGACATTCTTGAAATCCGGCTGCGTCAGTTGGCGCGGCTCGAGAAGATCAAGATCGAGAAGGAACTCGCCGAACTGAAAGACGAGAAGGCCAAGCTGGAAGAACTGCTCGGCAGCGAATCGGCGATGAAGCGCCTGCTCATCAAGGAAATCGAAGGCGACGCCAAGCAGTACGGCGACGAGCGCCGCACGCTGATCCAGCAGGAAAAGCGCGCGACGTTCGAAGCGCGCGTGGTCGATGAACCGGTGACGGTCGTCGTCTCGCAGAAGGGCTGGGTGCGTGCGCTGAAGGGCCACGGCCTGGACGCGGCGGGCTTCACGTTCAAGGCCGGCGACGGCCTCTATGCGGCCTTCCAGTGCCGCACGCCGGACACGCTGGTCGCGTGGGGCAGCAACGGCCGCGTCTATTCGGTTGCGGTGGCAATGCTGCCGGGCGGCCGCGGTGACGGTGTGCCGGTCACGTCGCTGATCGAACTGGAGTCGGGCAGCCATCTGATGCATTACTACGCGGCGTCCGCGGATCAGGCGTTGCTGCTTGCTTCGAGCAACGGCTTCGGCTTCGTCGCCAAGGTCGGCGACATGGTGAGCCGCGTGAAGGCCGGCAAGTCGTTCATGACGATCGACACCGGCGCCGCGCCGCTCGCGCCGATGCCGATGCTGCCGGACGCGACGCACATTGCGTGTCTCTCCTCGGGCGGGCGTTTGCTGGTGTTCGGCCTCGACGAGATGAAGACGCTCTCGGGCGGCGGCCGCGGCGTCACGCTGATGGGCCTCGACGACAAGGAAACGCTCGTGCAGGCGCTGGCCATCAATAACGCGGGTGTCGTGTTGATCGGCACGCGCCGTGGCGGCCGCGTCGACGAAGAAAAGGTGAGCGGCGCCGCGCTCGCGCCGCATATCGGCAAGCGGGCGCGCAAGGGCCGCGCGCCTGAGAGCAAGATGAAGCTCGAAGGCATGCGTCCCGTGCTGGCCGTTTAACAAAGCTTGATGCTGGAACACGGCAAGCGTCTGCTAGCATGCGAGGTGCTTGTCGTGCGTAGTACAAGACCGGGGAGCAGCATCGCCATTTCGGTGGGCATGCTGCGATAACAACTACAAAAACGGCGTGAAAGCCACGAATGCCATGGAACTGCGTGCATAGCGCGCGGTCGAATGCGCTCAATAGCCGCTCGTTATGCGCGGTGTGGCGTCGTCGGGAGAGGAAAACAACATGAATAAGGCTATCGAACTCGCGCTCTTTCTCCATCTGCTCGCGGTTGCCGTGTGGGTAGGTGGGATGGTGTTCGCGCATTTCTGTCTGCGCCCGGCAATTGCCGATCTCTCGCCTCAATTACGCTTGCCGTTGTGGGAATCGGTGTTCGGCCGCTTCTTCAATTGGGTCGGCGCCTCCGTGCTGGTGATACTCCTCACCGGCGGCTTCCTGCTGATGCAATTCGGCGGTGGGCATGCCACCTGGCCGCTGCATGCCATGGCCGGCCTCGGCATTGTGATGATGCTGATCTTCGGGCACATCCGTTTCGCCGTGTTCCCGCGCATCCGCCGCGCAGTGCAGGCGCAAAAATGGCCGGATGGCGCGCGGGCCGTCGGCACGATCCGTCGTCTGGTGCTGATCAATATCGTGCTCGGCGTGGTGACGATCGGCGTCGCGGTGCTGTCGCGCGGCTTCTAAAATTTTGCAATTACCCGTTTGAAGTCCGATCGCCGCGTGGTGACACCGCCGCGCGGCGCACCCTTGAAGCCTCGCCATCATCGAGCGAAGCGCCGCTGCGCCGTCTAGATCAGCGCGCCATACGCGAGCCACAGCCCGCACACCACCGCGACCGTCCCGTACACCACGTACACCGGCACCTTCAGCTTGGCGAAGCACATCGCGGAGAACAACGCGGTCAGCAGATAAACCGGTTTGAACGGCACATGCGCGGCAATGCGCAGCACGGCCACCGCGAGAAACGCGGTGGTGACGGCGCGCAGGATCCGCATGCCGTGCTCGAAGCGCGGATTGGCCTTCAACTGATGCAGATGCCGCTGTGCCAGCACGACGAGGCACCCCGACGGCACGAATAACGCGAGCGTGGCAATCAGCGCGCCCACCCAGCCATCCACCAGATAGCCGAAGAACGGCACCACGTTCAACAGCGGCCCCGGCGACAGCGGCGACAGCGAGAACGCCAGCGTGAAGTCGTTATCGGAGACTCCGATCGCCGGCGTGACGAACAGCGTCTTGAGCACCGGCAACGCCGAGAAGCCTCCGCCGAACAACGTCATGCCGGCACCCGCAAGCCGCGGCCACAACAGCGCCAGTTCATAGCGATGCGGCAACGGCATCGCGAACAACACGAGAAACACGCTCAGGGCGGTCAGCATTTGCCAGTCGCCGCGCGCGAACGACACGACGACGCGCGAGTTCCGAACCGGGCTCACCAGCCAGCCGGTGCCGAAGGCCGCCCCGAGCATGACGACATAAGCGGCCGGACTGCGCGCATAGAAGAGCGCGATGCAGCCCAGCACCGCCGCGCCCCATTCGAGTTTGCCGCGCACCAGCGCGCGCGTCTGTTTGTACCAGGTGATCGCGATCAGCGTGGCCAGCACGACACTGAAGTGATTGAGCAAGGTTTGCGAGGCGGCGGCGCGCACGAACGGCGTGCGATAGAAGATCGCGAACAATGTCATCAGCATGAAGAAGGGCAGCACGCTGGCAATGCCCGCGACCCACGCGCCGGCGCGTCCGCGCAGCGCATGTCCGAGTTGCACGGCGACGTTGCAGCCTACCGGGCCGGGCACCATCCAGGCGAGCGCGATCAGATCGGAGAAAGCGACGCGCGAGAGGCGTCCTTCGCGTTCGACATAGTGGTTTTCAAGTTGCGCCATGAGCGCGAGGCCGCCCCATGACAGCGCGGACAGGCCGAATACGACCCGAAACAGCGTCCATAGCGGTTCCCGTTCGCCTCGTCGGGCAGCATCCTGGCTCGTGATCATCTGCATGGCGCCACGAGCGCCCGGCACGCGGGCGCTCGTCCTTTGAGATCATCGTTTAGTGGTTTTGACGCGGCCGGCGGGCGGCATCGCGCTGTGATGCAGTACAGCGAGAATGTAGCCGGTTTTGCGGCGCTGCGGGTAGATGACCCGTGACGACCCGCTGCGTGCGCCGCTCAGGTGTTGGTGCTGGACACGCTGCTGGCGCTGTCCGCTTCGTGCGCGGTGCGGCGGCCCGTCATGCCGCAGACGCCGAAGCGTTCGAGCAGCGCCGGAATCGCGTCCACCGGCACCGGACGCGAGAACAGGAAGCCTTGCGCCTCGATATGGCCGAGCGCGGCGAGCCACGCAATCTGCTCTTCGGTCTCCGTGCCTTCGACTACCACCGTGAGTCCGAGCGAACGCGCCAGATTGACGATCGCGGTGACCATCACGCAGACGCTGCGGTCGCCCGGAATTGCCTGGATGAACGAACGGTCCACCTTCAGCGTATCCACCGAGAAGCGGTTCAGGTAGGACAGCGACGAATAGCCGGTGCCGAAATCGTCGAGCGCGATGCGCACGCCGAGACGCTTCAACGCGAAGATCTTCTCCGAGACGAGTTCGGGATACTCCATCATCGCCGTTTCGGTGATTTCGAGCTCGAGGCGGCGCGCGGAGATACCGCTTTCCTCGATGGCGTGCGAGATCGTTTCGTACAGGTCGCCGCGCCAGAATTGCACCGCCGAGATGTTCACCGCGAGCGACAGCGTGTCGTAGCCCTGTTGCTGCCACAGCGCGAGTTGCCGACAGGCGGTCTCGATCACGAAGTCGCCGATCGGCACGATCAGGCCGGTCGATTCGGCAACCGGAATGAACTCGTTGGCCGGAATCAAACCGTGCTGCGGATGATTCCAGCGCACCAGCGCCTCGAAGCCGGTAATGCAGCGGCGCGTCAGATCGATCTTCGGCTGATAGGCGAGGAACAGTTGCCCTTCGGCGAGCGCGACGCGTAACTGCTGTTCCCACTTCATCAAATGATCCGCGCGATGCGACAGTTGCGGCGAATAGAACTGATAGCAGTTCTTGCCCGCGTCTTTCGCGCTGTACATGGCGAGGTCGGCTTTTTTCAGCAGGTCGATCTCGCTTTCGTTGGTGACGGAGTAGAGCGCAATGCCGATGCTCGCATGCAGCACGAACGAACTGCCGCGCACTTCGAACGGCTTGGCGAACGCTTCGGCCGCGGCCTCGGCGAGCGCGACGGCGCGCTTCTCGACGTCGTCGCCCTTGATCACGACGACGAACTCGTCGCCGCCGATGCGGCTCAACGCGCCGCCTTCGCCGACCGCGGTGGCGAGTCGCGAGGCCGTCATTTGCAGCACGATGTCGCCGGCGTTGTGGCCGAGCGTGTCGTTGACGGTCTTGAAGTTGTCGAGATCGATAAAGAGAATCGCGAGGCGGCCGAGGTTGGCCTGCTGCGCCACGTCGTGCCGCAGCGTTTGCAAGGTCGCGTAGCGGTTGCGCAGACCGGTGAGCAGATCGTATTCGACCAGATGCGTCATCTCGCGCTCGCGGCCGAGCAGTTTGCCGATCAGGCCGGTGGCCACGGCGAAGAAGCTCAGCATGGCGAGCGAGATGAAACCCGCCATTAGCAGATAGACGTTGCGTGTGTGGTTGTAGTCGGCGAATTCTTCGGCTTGCGAGAGACCCACCAGCACGCCGAGCGGATAACCGTCGATATGCCGGTACGACACGATCCGCGTGACGTTGTCGATCGAATCGATGTAGGTGCCCGACACATGCTCCGAGGTCGGATACGAGCCGCTCGCAGAGAACGCGCCGTTGGCGGTTTCGGCGCTGCCGGTGCGCCGCGCGAGCACGGTGCCGTTGTCCGAGATCACTGCGATCACGCCTTCGCGGCCGATGGCCGCGTTGTTGTAGAAGTCGGTGGTGAAATAGCTGGGATCTTCGGAGACCACCACGACGCCCGCGAACGAGCCGTCCGGATGGTTCAGACGCCGCGTCATCTGCAATGTCCAGTGACCGGACACGCGACCGAGCACCGGCTTGCTGATATACAACTGGTCGTCGTTCTCGTGTTCGTGGACCTTGAAGTGTTCACGGTCGGATAGATCGATGCGCCTGGGATTGAGTTCGGCGGTGTTGGCGATCAGCGTGCCGTGCTCGTCGATCAAGGACACCTGCACCAGCGTCTCGCTTTGCACTACGCCTTTTTCCACTGTGCTGGCGAGATCGAAATGATTCGGCGTCTTCTCGAACTCGAATTTGACAAAGCGGGTGATCTGATCGACCTGGTGAATCGCCTTGACCGTGTGCTGCTCCAGCGCCGCGGAGAGAATCGCAGCAGAGGCCATGGCTTCACGATAAGTGGCTTCTTTCTCGACCGACAGACGCGCGAAGATCACCGTCCAAAGCAGGATCAGGACCAATACGCCGAGCGCGGGAATCGCGAGCAAAGCGCGCCGGCGCGACACTGCGGGATCGCGCCGTGCTTTGGCTTCGCGCTGGTCGGAGAAGCGGGATTGACTCATCGGGCGGCCCGTGCGTGGGTGCCGGCCGGTTGCAAACGAACGAGCGTCGACTGCGCTGATTTCATGAGTGGCTGCATGGTGACCAAGGTGCCGGAACTGCTGCGCAGAAGAGATAAGCGTGGCGCCGTGCCTGACCATCCGCAGGTCATCGGGTACGTCTCGATATTACTTAATGCCACTGGATTAAGGAAGAGGCCGGGCATCGGGTATACGAGGGCGCGGCAAGCTGCCCGGTGCGGCGATTTTGACACCCCGTCCGGCCAATCTTGAGGCGGCCGCTGCGCTGTCGTGTTCGAGTATTTCATCGGGAATCGGCGGCGAGGCGCGCCGGCATTCAGGTGTGCCAGGCCTTTAACAGGCCTCTCCCAATGCAAGGCGCATTTAATCGCGCAAACGATGCGGCGTTTTGTGGTCAAGCGCGGCCAGGCAGGGCGAACCCTATGCCGCTTCCGGTTGCATGCCTGACACATGAACGAGGCAAGGGGCGTGCCGATCAGGGCAAGCGAAACGTGCCGTCGACAATCGTCACCGACGGGCCGCCGATCCATGTCTTGCGGCGTGCGTCGTCGTAGTGCACGGAAACCTGGCCGGCTCGGCCCAGCGCGGTGCCTTGACGGGCTGAATAGTGCGTGCCCGGGCGCAACTGCTGGGCGCTCAGCAGGCCGGCGAGCGCCGCATTGGCGCTGCCTGTCACAGGGTCTTCACCGATGCCGAAACTACCGCCGGCCATCAGGCAGCGTACCTCGAAAGTGGCCGGGCCGCCGGCCTCGTGCGGGCCGTAGACGGCGAGGCCATGCGTATTGACCGAACGCACGATGTCGGCTAACGCGGCGGCATCGGGTTCCAGCGCGAGGCATTCACGCGCCGAATTGACGCGCACCACGAGCCACGGCGCACCATTGTCGACCGCGCAGGGCGTCGCGCTGAAATCGATCGCGTCGCTACGTAAAGCCGTAGAGAGTGCCGCGTAGCGATCCTCGGCAAGCGGCTTGACTCGCGCGGGCGGCGCGGCGAAGGCCCACGCGCCGTCCGCTCCCGGCAGCGCCTCGAGTTCGACGAGTCCCACGCCGCATTGCTGCACGAGCTTGCCGGCCTGCTTCGGCTGATAGCCGCTTTCGCGCAGCGCGTGCGCGGTGCCGAGCGTCGGATGACCCGCGAACGGCAGTTCGCCATGCGTGGTGAAAATGCGCACGCGATAGTCGGCGGCCGGGTCGGTCGGCTTCAACAGGAAAGTCGTTTCGGAGAGATTGGTCCAGTGGGCGATGGCCTGCATCTGATTCGCATCGAGTGCATCGGCATCGAACACGACGGCAAGCGGATTGCCTTTGAACGGCACCGACGTGAACACGTCGACTTGTTTGAAACGGACAGTGTGAGCGGGCATCGGGCGCGGTCCAGCGAATCAAACGGATGGATAGGGTTGGCGGATTCTATCCGTTGACGGCGGAACGATCTACCTCGCCACAAATGCAAAACGCGCCGCGGGTGGCTGACACCTCGCGACGCGTTCCTGTTCCGCTGCGCCGGATGAACCGGCGGCGTCGACTGCGTTACTCGACTTCGGCGATCATCTCGATCTCGACGCACGCGCCGAGCGGAATCTGGGCGACGCCGAATGCCGAACGCGCATGCTTGCCGCGTTCGCCGAACACGTCGGCGACCAGTTCGGACGCGCCGTTGGTGACCAGATGCTGTTCGGTAAACTCGAGCGTCGAGTTGACGAGGCTCATCAGCTTGACGATGCGCGTGACGCGGTTCAGATCGCCGACATGCGCGTGCAGCGTGGCGAGCAGGTCGATGGCGATCGAGCGTGCGGCGGCTTTGCCTTCCTCGGTCGTGAGGGTGGCGCCGAGCTTGCCGGTCCACACCTTGCCGTCCTTCTTGGCGATATGTCCGGAGAGATACACCGTGTTGCCGCTTTGCGCGCTCATCACATACGCGGCAGCCGGTGCGCCGGCGGTCGGCAGTTCGATGCCCAGTTCCTCGAGCCTGTCGTAAATATTCGTTTGAGCCATGGTGTGTCCTTCGTCAGTAGTGGAATTCGCTGGATGCGGGCCGGGCGAAAATCGCGCAAACCGCGCGCAAACAAGCGCGCGGCAGCGTTTAGATTTTCGCGCGGATCAGCGCGCCGAGACGCGACACGCCTTCGTCGATTTTGGCCGGCGGCACCGTCACGAACGACAGGCGCAGCGTGTTGTGTTGCGCTTCGCTCGCGAAGAACGGACCGCCCGGCACGAACGCGACGTTCTGCGCGACAGCTTCTTCCAGCAGCTTCATGCTGTCGATCTGCGCGGGCAGATTCACCCACACGAACATGCCGCCTTCCGGGCGGTTCCAGCTTACGCCTTCCGGCATGTAGCGTTCGAGCGAGGCCAGCATGGCCGCGCATTGATCACGATACAGTTCGCGGATGGTCGGTACGTGCGTGTCGAGGAAGCCGTCCTTGATCACTTCGTACACGATGCGCTGCGTGAAGCTCGGCGTGTGCAGATCCGTGGCTTGCTTGGCTTGCACGAGTTTGAAGATCAACTCTTCCGGCGCGATGATGTAGCCGACCCGCAGGCCCGGCGCCAGCACCTTCGAGAAAGAACCGAGATGGACGATGTGGTCAGGCGCCATCGACAGCATGGTGGGCAGCGGTTCGCCCGCGTAGTCGAGCGCGCCGTACGGATCGTCTTCGATCACCGGGAACGGCGCGGTCTTCGCGAATTCGGCGAGCGCGCGACGGCGTTCGACCGGCAGGCGGCGCCCCGTCGGGTTCTGGAAATTGGGTTGCGCGTACAGGAGGCGCGCGCCGGCCGTCAGTTCGGGCGTGAGCCCTTCGGGGACGAGGCCTTGTTCGTCGGTCGGCACTTGCACGTAGCGCGGCTCGTACATGGAGAACGATTGCAGCGCGCCGAGGTAGGTCGGCGTTTCGACCAGCACCGGGCTGTCCGGACATACCAGCACCTTGCCGAGAAGGTCGAGCGCCTGCTGCGAGCCGGTCGTGATCAGCACCTGAGTCGGACGAATCTGCGCGCCGTTCACCGAATAGCGCTTCGCGACCCATTCACGCAGCGGCAGAAAGCCTTCGGTCGCGCTGTATTGCAGCGCCGCGGCGGGTTCGTCGCGCAGAATGCGGTCCGCTGCCGCGCGCATGCGTTCGGCCGGGAAGGTCGCCGGCGAAGGCAGGCCGCCCGCGAACGAAATGACTTCGGGCCGCTCCGTGACCTTCAGAATCTCGCGGATCGCCGAGCTCGTGAGCTTGCGTGCGCGTTCGGACAATTGCCACGTGGGGGCTTTCAAGTCGCTTTGGTCCATGGTCTCCTCTGCTGGTACTGGAACCGGTCAAAACTTCAATTATCGCGCGAGTCGGCGACCCGCGCGCGCTGCTTATTTAAGGGTCCGTAGACCGTCGGGCGTCTCAAATTCGGCGCTGAGCGCCGGGGCGCCTTGCGTGGGCTGCAACTCGATCAGATGCGCTGCGCCGAGCCAACGCAGTTGCGCCGCCATAGTATCGGCTTGCGGATGCGCGCCTTTCAAGGCTCTCAGCGAAATCTCCGTTTCCGGCAAGGCCGTGGACGGATGGTTCGTCGTATCCCACTGGATCAACGAGGGCAGCACGCCGTCGCCGATGCCTTGCCAGGCGGGGAACGCGCCGTCGTCGGACACGGTCAGGCCCCACGTGAAATCGCCGCGCGTCATCGGCACGACGGGTGGAATGCGCTGCGGATACTGCGCCTGCCACGTCGGCAGATGTTTCGGCCGCTCGACCCGGGCGACCCAGTGCGACAGATACGGTCCGTTTTCGAGCCGCGCGTGCGTTGCCGGGTCGTCGAGGGCAAAGAGGCGCGGGCGTGGCGCGCTGCCGTCGGCTGGCGCAGTGGCCAACGATGCGGCCTGCGGATCGACCGCGATCACTTCCAGGTACACGCCGCCCCACAAGTTCAGCAGGCGGTTGTGCGTGCGCATCAGCGGATGCGCGCCGCCGCCGGCCGGTGCGACGCCGAGCGTATCGGCGACGTACCGCGTGCCCTCGTCGAGGGTGCGGGCGGAAATCACGAGGTGATCGAGGCGGAGCGGATGAGCAGTCATGACGGATCGGGGAAAACGGTTTCTGCGGTAAACCGGAGCGTGCCGGGTGTCGCGGCAACGCTGCCGGGGCCGTAAGCATAACCGTTTGCCGGATCGGCGGGCCATGCGGATGGGTGTTCGGCAGGGTTTTGCCGGAGAGCGCGTAGGCGTGGTGAGGCTTGCCGTGCCGCATTCCATCCTTTACTGCTCTCAAATGTAACGACGCCGACCGGCACAGTAACGGTACAATCCATTCGATACTGTTCGGTACAGTTGGAGCCCGTCATGTCCGTCCCGCTCGCCCAGATTCCCGCCCCGCACGACACGGCGTCGCTGACGCTGGTCGAGCAGCTCGTCCAGTGGGCGCGCCGCCGCATCGAGGAGCGCGTGTTCCGCCCCGGCATGCGCATGCCGTCGATCCGCAAGCTCGCGCTCGACAAGGGCGTGTCGCGCTTCACCGTGGTCGAGGCGTACGAACGGCTGGTGGCGCAGGGTTTTCTGGAGTCGCGGCGCGGCTCCGGGTTCTATGTGCGCGAGCGGCTGGGCGCGTCGGCCAGCACCGAGATTCATCCGCTCACCGAGGCGGCGCCGGCGCCTGCCACGATCGACGTGGTCTGGCTGCTGCGCAACATGCTGCACACCGGCGCGCGGCCAGAACGCAGTCCCGGTCTGGGTTATCTGCCGGCGCGCTGGCTCGACGGCGACCTGATCACCAACGCGCTGCGCACGCTCGGCCGGCAAAGCGGCGCGCAGATGCTCGGCATCGGCACGCCGCTGGGTTTCTTGCCGCTGCGCCAGCAATTGCAGACGCGGCTCGAGGAACTGGAGATCGGCGCATCGCCGGATCAAATCGTGATGGTGTCCGGCATCACGCAGGCCATCGACCTGATCTCGCGCATCTACGTCAAGCCGGGCGATGCCGTGATCGTCGGCGATCCGGCGTGGTTTCAGATGTTCGGGCGTTTCGCGTCGCAGGGGGCGCGGCTGGTCGGCATGCCGTATACGCCGGACGGCCCGGATCTCGACTCGCTCGAGTCGCTCGTGCAGACGTGGCGGCCGAAAATGCTGGTGATCAATTCGGTGCTGCAAAACCCGACCGGCACGTCACTCACAGCGGCCCAGGCGTTCCGCATTCTGCGTCTTGCCGAAGCGTACGATTTCATCGTCGTCGAGGATGATATTTATGGCGATCTATGTCCGCCGAGCTATCCGGGCACGCGCCTGGCGAGCCTCGACCAGTTGAAGCGCGTGATCTACCTCGGCAGTTTTTCGAAGACGCTCGCGCCGAATCTGCGGGTCGGTTTCGTCGCCTGCGCGCCTGAAGTGGCCACGGCGGTCAGCGACCAGAAGATGCTGGTCGGCATGACGAGCCCGGAACTGAATGAGCGTGTGCTGTACAAGATCCTGACCGAGGGCCACTACCGGCGGCATGTCGAACGGCTGCGTGTGCGGCTCGACGGCGTGCGCGAGAAATCCGTGCGGATGCTGGAGAAGACCGGCCTGAAGCTGTTCCTGACGCCCATGGCTGGCATGTTCCTGTGGGCCGACACGGGCGTCGACGCCGACGCGCTGGCGGCCGCCGGCCACGAGGCCGGTTTTCTGCTGACGCCCGGCAGCCTGTTTTCCCCGCAGCAGTCGTCGACCACCTGGATGCGCTTCAATATTTCCAACTGCGGCGATCCGGAGCTGGCAACCTTTTTGTGCCGTTATCTCGACAGCGTGGCGCGCCGCGCCTCTTGAAACCGCGCCGGCTTGCCCCCAATTACGCGGACAATCCGGCGGCCGGCGCATCCGGCGGCCGGCGCTTCGGCCCAGCGGCGGCGGCCCACCGGCGTTCCGCCGGCGGCAAGCCGGCAGGCCGCAACGAACGGCGCCGCGCCCGACTTGAACCCCCATTCGCAACAGAGAGGAAGTCCGACCATGGCACAAGAAACCATGAGCTTTCAGGCAGAAGTGAAACAGCTTCTGCACCTGATGATCCATTCGCTGTACAGCAACAAGGAAATTTTCCTGCGCGAGCTGATTTCGAACGCGTCCGACGCGGCCGACAAGCTGCGCTTCGAAGCGATCGAAAACAGCGCGTTGTACGAAAACGATCCGAACCTGCGGATTCGCGTGTCGTACGACAAGGCCGCGCGCACCATCACGCTCGACGACAACGGCATCGGCATGAGTCGCGACGAAGCGATCGCCAACCTCGGCACGATTGCGCGCTCGGGCACCAAGGAATTCTTCGGCAAGCTCTCCGGCGACCAGCAGAAAGACGCGGCGCTGATCGGCCAGTTCGGCGTGGGCTTCTATTCGGGCTTTATCGTCGCGGACAAGATCACGGTCGAAACGCGCCGCGCCGGTTTGCCGGCCTCGGAAGGCGTGCGCTGGGAAAGCGCGGGCGAGGGCGACTTCGCCGTCGAGCAGATCGAGCGCGCCGCGCGCGGCACGACCATCACGCTGCATCTGCGTGCGGATGAAGACGACCTGCTGTCGTCGCATCGTCTGAAATCGATCATCCAGAAGTACTCCGACCACGTCGCGCTGCCGATCCTGATGCAGAAGGAAGAGTGGGACGCGGAAAAGAGCGAGATGGTCACCAAGGACGAGGACGAGACCGTCAATCAGGCCAGTGCGCTGTGGACCCGCGCGAAGAACGACATCACCGACGAACAGTACAAGCAGTTCTATCAGCATCTCTCGCACGACCATCAGGATCCGCTCACGTGGACGCATAATCGCGTGGAAGGCCGCAGCGAGTATACGCAATTGCTGTACGTGCCGACCCACGCGCCGTTCGACATGTTCAACCGCGACTATCGCGGCGGCCTGAAGCTGTACGTGAAGCGCGTGTTCATCATGGACGACGCCGAGCAACTGCTGCCGGCGTATCTGCGCTTCGTGAAGGGCGTGGTCGATTCGGCGGATTTGCCGCTAAACGTGTCGCGCGAAATCCTGCAGGAAAGCCGCGACGTGAAGGCGATCCGCGAAGGCGTGACCAAGCGTTCGCTGTCGATGCTCGAAGAACTGGCCAACTCCGATAACGAGGCGGACAAGGAAAAGTACGCCGGTTTCTGGAAGGAATTCGGCCAGGTGCTGAAGGAAGGCATCGGCGAAGACTTTGCCAATCGCGAGCGGATCGCGAAGCTCGTGCGCTTTGCGTCGACGCATACGGACACGCCGGAGCAGACCGTGTCGCTGGCCGACTACGTCGCGCGTATGAAACCCGAGCAGACCAAGATCTACTACGTGACCGCCGACACCTGGCAGGCCGCGACCCACAGCCCGCACCTCGAAGTGTTCCGCAAGAAGGGCGTGGAAGTGCTGCTGCTGACCGATCGCGTGGATGAGTGGATCCTGTCGTTCCTGAACGAATTCGAAGGCAAGCCGCTGCAAAGCGTGGCGCGCGGCGATCTCGATCTGGGCGCGCTGAACGACGAGGAAAAGCAGGCGCAGGAGAAGGTCGGCGAAGAGTTCAAGCCGCTCGTCGAGAAAATGAAGGAAGCGCTGAAGGACAAGGCCAAGGACGTGCGTCTCACGTTCCGCCTGACCGATTCGCCGTCTTGCCTCGTTGCCGACGACGGCGAAATGAGCGGCTATCTGCAACGCATGCTCAAGGCCGCGGGCCAGCAAGCGCCGTCGTTCCATCCGATTCTCGAAGTGAATCCGGAGCACGCGCTGGTGAAGGGCTTGCATGCGGACAGCGCGAACTTCGACGACTGGTGCCATCTGCTGTTCGATCAGGCATTGCTCGCCGAAGGCGGCGCGCTGGACGATCCGGCGAGCTTCGTGAAGCGCACCAATGCGCTGCTGCTGGCGCGCGCGAATTGAGCGTGGGTCGAGTTTGATTACGCGGCGTCTTACTGACGCCTGGAGTTGAAAGATGCGCTGCTTCCGCAGCGCATTTTTTTTGCCTGGTGCGGCCTGGTGCGGCGTGACGGAGCGAAGCGCAGTTGACTCCGCTTAGGCCGCCTCAGGACGGGTGCTTAACGCGCGGGCACCGATTCATCCAGATGGCGCGCTTGCGAGAGCACGCAACCGGCCAACTCTTTTGCCTCGTGACACGACGTGTGATCGGCCAGCACTTTCGCCGCGAGACTGCCGATGGCCTTGCTGGTCTGTTTCGACGTGTGGTGTTGCGCCAGCGCTGAGCCCGCCAGTTCCTTTTCCAGTTGCGCGACACCCGCGCGCCGTAGAACGATCGCAGCCAGATGAGCGATGCGGTCGGACGTTTCCTTCAATTTTTCAGTATTCAAACATTGCTCCATGCTGTAGTTGATCAAACTGATCGACTAACGGGCATTACTCGTAGTCGACTGAAATTAATTATGGTTAACTAACTAAATAGAATCAACGTCATTAAATTGAGATTGATTTATGAGATGTGAAAACGCGGTTTTGTCTTATGCTCGCGCGATTTTTATTCGGAGGCTTGAAGGATTATTTCCAATCTCTAGGCGTTGAAATCACCAGGTCTTATTTTTGTGATTACGCCTTCGCGCATGACAACAACAACGCACTGAACTCCCATGTCCGATTCCGCCCTGGCAGTATCTCTCGATTCCGTTCATCTCCTGTGGTCGATCCTGCGCGAGCAAGGTTTCGATGCCGCCGCGCGTCGCGCGGTCGAATTCGCCGTGGCCGGCGCAACGCCGCAGTTGCACGCCGACTTGTGCGCGAGCGCGGGGCGTTTCGAAGAGGCGTATCACAGCGCGTCGCAGGCGCAAGCGTGCGCGAACGGAGCGCGCCATGCGCGGGTCGCACTGTTCGCCGACGCGCTCGGCTACACCAGCGCCGCGCAGCGCAACAGCGAGCGCGCGGTGGCCGTGCAGCCGGTCGAGGCAACGATCGACTGGGTCGTGTGGTTGATCGAGACGTGCGGCGCGCAGTCGGCGGCCGCGCGGATCTTGCGTGCCTATGAGCGTCGAGCGCCGCAGGACGCGCGCGCGCCGTGGTGGTTGTCGATCGCGTTGGCGGCGCTGCCTGACACGAGCGCGCGGGACGAGCGTCGCGCCGCGTTGTTGCGGGCGTACGCGCTCGACCCCTCGGTCGATCCGGCGGTGCCGCTGCAACTCGTGCTGGCGTTACGCGAAGTGCGCGATTGGCCGATGGTCGAGCGTATCTGCCGCGAAAGGCTTGCGCGCAATCCCGCCGATGCGGAGATGGCGTGGCAACTCAGTCACGCGCAATGGCAGTGCAACGACGCGCCAGCGGCGCAGGCCACCATGCGCGCCGTGGACGCCGTCGCGCCCGGCAACGCGGACGTGCTGGCGGCCATCGGCATGTATCTGAACGAGCAGGCGCGCTACGAGGGCAGCGAGGCGGCACTGCGTGCGGCGCTCGCGATCGATCCGTCGGCGGTGCAGGCAGCGGTCGATCTCGCGGACCTGGAATTACGGCGCGGCGATTGGTCGAGCGCGTGGCCGCGTTTCGAGGCGCGTCTTGCGCGCGAAGACCGCCAGCAGAACAACATCGTCAGCGTGATGATGCGTTTGTGTCCGCGCTGGCATGGCGAAGCGCTCAGCGGCAAGACCCTGGTCGTGCACAGCGAGCAGGGCAGCGGCGACGACATCCAGATGGTCCGCTTGGTTCCGTATCTGGCGGCACGTGTGCGTGACGAAGGCGGACGGCTGGCGCTCGCCGTGCGTCGCGCGTTGCAACCGCTGTTTGCGCGTTCCTACGCGGACTGCGTGTCGATCGAAGAAGGTCCGCTCGGCTCACCGGATTACGCTTTGCCGCTCATGAGCCTGCCACTCGTGCTCGGTCTGGAACCGGAGCAGATCCGCGGCGCGCCTTACCTGCAGGCCGATGCGTCGAAGGTCGCGGCGTGGCGCGAACGGATCAGCGCGCAGGCGCCCGCTGCGATGTGGCACATCGGTTTCGTGTGGTCGGGCAGCCCGACGCATCGGCGCGACGCCAAGCGATCGATTCCGCTCGCGGCACTGGCGCCGTTGCTGAGGCTGCCGGATGTCGTATTCCATCCGCTCACGCCTGGACGCCACGCCGATGTGACGGCGCTGGCCGCGCAGGGTTTTCGTCTGTGCGATCTGACCGGCGATTACGAAGACGGCTTCGCCGATGTGGCGGCGCATCTCGCCGCACTAGACGCACTCGTGACTATCGACAGCGCACCGTTGCATCTCGGCGGCGCGTTAGGGCATCGCGTGTTCGCAATGCTCGATCACGTTTCGCATTGGTCGTGGGGCAACGAGGAGACGCAGCCCTGGTATGACTCGGTCGAACTGTTCCGACAGCCGCAGCCTGCCCAGTGGGCGCCGGTGGTCGAGCGCGTGGCCACGCGTCTGAAGACGATGATGGCGCCGGACCGGACAGCTTGAGCGGCGCAAGCCACCCCACGTTGAGCAACTCACGCAACTGATCGATGTCGATGCACGAACCCGAATTCCCACTCCATACCAGCGCCTCCAACGATGTCGGCGCGATCACCGCGCGTGCCGATGCCTGCTTCGCCGCGGGGCGCCATCGCGAAGCGATTGCCGGCTACGAGCGCGTTCTCGCCGAACAACCGCGCAACGTGCACGCGCTCCATCGTCTCGGCCTCGCCTCATTTCGCGTCGAGCGGCCCGAACTTTCGCGCGAGTATCTCGATCAGGCATTGAGCGTCGCGCCTGAGCGCGCGGATATCTGGGAGCATCGCGGCTTGATCGCCGCGCTGGGCGGCGAGCTGACGGCCGCCGAAGCGTTTTACCATCGCGCGATGGACCTGGATGGCGGCACTGCGAGCCTGCATCGGAATCTCGGCGATTGCCTGAAGCTTGCGAAGCGTCTCGTCGAAGCGCGCGGACACTACCTCGAGGCGCTCGAACTCGAGCCGGCATTGCATCATGCCGTTCGCGCGCTCGCACAGATCAGTACGGAGCTCGAACGTTATCAGGACGCCGCGGACTACTGGCTGCATGCGTGGACGCTCGACTCGACGCACCTGACGGACGCGCTCGAACTGATTGCGGCGTTGTCGAGAGCGCAGCGCGGTGCGGGGATCGACGGCGTGCTCGTCGAGCTGCGCGCTCGCTTCGGCGGCGACGCATCCGCGCTGCAACAGGTGGCCTTCGCATTGAACGGCGTGGAGCGTTTCAGGGATGCAATCAGCGTCGCCACCGAAGGCCTCGGCGTCGATCCGCACAACGGCTGGCTGCATCACAACGCGTCATTTGCGTTCAATATGCTGGGCGACTTTCCGGCCATGTATGCGCATGCCGTCGAAGCCGCGCGGCTGATGCCCGATCATCCGTCGATGCAGTTCAACCTCGCCGCGGCACAACTGCGCGCGGGCGACTACGAAAACGGCTGGATGCAATACCGCTGGCATGAGGCGCTGCCGGAAAATCACGATCTGGTTCGCCCGCCATATCCGGAGTGGCAAGGCGAGCGGGTGACGGGCCGGCGCTTTCTGCTCGTCGGCGAGCAGGGGCTGGGCGATCAACTGCAGTTCTTGCGCATGGCCGAGTGGTTGCATCGGCGCGGCGCGCAGGTCGACGTCTGGGTCGAGGCTCCGCTGAGCGAAGTAGCGCGCGGAGCGGCCGGCGTGCATGCCGCGTGGACCACGGCGCCGCCCGGACCGTACGACTACTGGTGCCGCATGCTCAGAATGCCGGAGCATATGAAGCTGGACCTGCCGATGCTGCCGCTCGCGACGTCCTATCTGCGAGCGGAGCCGGCGCAAGTGCAACGTTGGCAGAACCACCTCGATGCAATCTGTGCGGCCGATGCGCGCGGTCCGCTCGGAAAACGCGTCGGCATTGTCTGGGCCGGCAATCCGGCGTACGGGCTCGATCGCTATCGTTCGATTCCGTTACGCGAATGGCTGCCGGTTTTGCAGCAGACTGGCCTGCAATGGTTCGCGCTGCAAAAGGGCGAGGCACAGAACGAGGCGGTGGCGTGGCACGCGGATATCGGCATGCACAGGCTCGGGCCGGAGATCGGCACGTTCGCCGACACGCTGGCGATCCTGCAGTCGCTCGATCTGGTGATTACGGTGGACACGGCGGTTGCCCATCTGGCCGGCGCATGCGGCACGCCGGTCTGGGTGCTGGTGCCCACGTTCACCGACTGGCGCTGGATGACGGAGCGCGACGATAGTCCGTGGTATCCGTCGGCGCGTCTGTTCAGGCAGCGCGAGTTGGGGCGTTGGGATACGGTGCTCGACGAGGTCGCACGAGCATTGCGCGATTTTGTCGCTGATTGAAAACCGGGCGGGCTCACACGCGCCCGGGTTTTTATTTAGAGCTGGCCTGGAACTGGTGGCCGTCTACTTCTTTCCCATCAACGTATCCATCGTCTCGCCACGCACGACGATCTCGGTGCGACGATTCAGCGCGCGGCCTTCGGGCGTATCGTTGCTCGCCACCGGATCGTTGTACGCGTTGCCCTTCGTGCGAATGCGGCTCATCGGGATGCCGCGCGCCACCAGCGCGTAGCCCACCGCGGTCGCGCGCGCTTCGGACAGTTGCTGGTTATATTCGAGGGTGCCGACGTTGTCGGTGTAGCCTTCCACGACAATCGGTTTCTTGCTGCGCTTGAGCAGCACGGCCGAACGATCGATGACCGCGGCGGCGTCGCTGCGCACGTTGGATTTGTTGAAATCGAACAGGGCGGTTTCGGGCAGCTTGACCGCGACACCGCCGGCAACCGGCGCCACCTCGATACCAACGGCCTTGTTCAACGACGTCTCGGTATCGCGGTTCAGTTGCGCCGCGCAACCTGCCATCAGCAGGACAGAAATCGCGCATGCGGTGGTGCTCAGGATGTGCTTCATCTTGGTGTTTTCTCCTTGATTATTCGTTCACATGGCGCGCCATTCGATCGGCGGCGGCCGGCTTTGCAAAGCACGGAGGTTTTATCGCGCGACGCGAGCCGCGGAGAATCGGAACTATCTGAAATCGACGCGCCCGTGGAAGTGCTGCACGACCGCCGTCGTAGTCGATGGAATCTGCTGAAGGGAAAGGCCTGCGCGCTGGCGAATGGTCCGACAGCCGCGCCGTTATAATCCGACACCATGTCTATCCGTTTCGATGCCGCCGACGCCCACTGGCGCGTCGCGCCCTTACCCGGCTTGAGCGCCGCCCAGAAAGACTGGCTGACCCGTGGTGGTTCACTGACCGCGCATCTGCGTGCGCTCGGCGCGGTCGCGGTACGCGTGACGCGCGAAGGCGTCGCGCTGCCGTGGGCCGACGAGAGCGCCGCGCTCGGCCTTGCGCCGCGTGCGCCGGTCTGGGTTCGGGAAGTCGTGCTGTGCGTCGACGGCGTGCCGTTTGTCGCCGCGCATAGCATCGCGCCGCTCGCCGCGAGCGCGGGCGTGTGGCAGGCCATGCGGCGTCTGCGGACGCGGCCGCTGGCCGAGTTGCTGTATAGCGATAGCAGTGTGGCGCGTTCGTCGCTGGTGAGCCGCAGGTTGACCGCGCGGCATCCGCTCTATCACCTCGCGGCACATGAGGTCGACGGGCCGCCGCCGCATGCGCTGGTCGCGCGCCGCTCCGTGTTCGAGCGCCGCAGTGCGCCGCTGATGGTCACCGAGTGCATGTTGCCGGCGTTATGGACGCATCTGGCGACTCTGTCCGGCGCGAGCAAGTCGGATGAGTGGCTGGCGCATCCGCGGGTGCGCGAACACGGCCGCCCGCTCGAGCACACCGCATCGCGCGCGCATCCCGCAACGCGTGCATCCGACGAACGGAGCCGCTGATGCTGCGCGGCTTTCCTCCCGTCGTCGCCGCGGACACGCATACACTGATTCTCGGCAGCTTTCCCGGCGAGGCGTCGCTTGCCGCGACGCAGTACTACGCGCATCCACGCAACCAGTTCTGGCGCCTCATCGGCACCGTGCTCGACGAACCGCTCGCCGAACTCAGCTACGAAGAGCGTCTGCGCCGCGTGCTCGCGCACGGCATCGGCGTGTGGGACGTGCTTGCCGCCTGTACGCGCGAAGGCAGTCTCGACGCGGCGATCCGCAATGCCAGCCCCAATGATTTCGCTTCGTTGCGCGCCCACGCGCCGAAGCTCGCGAAAGTCTGCTTCAACGGCAAGACGGCGGGCCGTTTCGCGCCGGTGATCGGTGCGGCGGGCTACGTCACCCTGGTATTGCCTTCGTCGAGTCCGGCGAATGCTATGCTCTCGTTCGACCAAAAATTGCGTCTTTGGCGCGACATCCTTACATGACGAAATTGATCAAGCGCGCTTCGGCTGAAGCGCGTGCCTTCCGCAACCGCGACGCTGACGTCGCCGACGGGAAACAAAAAACACAGAAAAAGCAGAACGCCGCGCGCAACAAACAGCGCGTCTCGCACGACGACGATCTGCACGATGCGCCGCAAATCGAAGCGCCGCGCAAGCCGCGTTTCGCGCCGGTGACGTTCTCGGAAGAGGGCGGCGTGCGCTTTCTGCATTTCGGCACGGAGTGGGTGCAGGGCGCAATGCGTCTGCGCAAGCCGGATCACATCGAACTCGAATACGCGCAGCAGATGATGGCCTGGCTGCTCTTCATCGAAACGCCCAAGCGCATCGTCCAGCTCGGTCTGGGCGCCGCGGCGCTGACCAAGTTCGCGCACCGTTTCCTGAAACGCGCGAAGGTCGAGGCGGTGGAAGTGAACCCGGCGGTCGTGGTGGCCGCGCGCACGATGTTCGAATTGCCGCACGACGACGCTCGTCTGACGGTGCATGAAACCGACGCATGGGACTTCGTCAACGACCGCGCCAATCACGGCACGATCGGCGCGCTGCAGATCGACGTCTATGACGCGACGGCGCGCGGTCCGGTGCTCGACAGCGTCGGCTTCTATCGCGCGGTGCGCGCGTGCCTGACCGACGCGGGCGTGGTGACGGTGAACCTGTTCGGCGATCACCCGAGCTTCGTGCGCAATATGAAGCGTTTGAACGAAGCCTTCGACGGCCGCGTGGTCGCGCTGCCGGAAGTGCACGACGGCAACCGCATCGCGATCGCGTTTTCGGGTCCGGCGCTCGAGGTGCCGTTCACGGCGCTGCAAGCGCGCGCCAAGTTGATCGAAGCGGAACTCGGTCTGCCCGCGCGCAAGTGGATCAAGGGTCTGCAGGAATCGACCGGGCAGACCGGCGTCTCGTTCTCGGTCTGATTGCGACGACCTGGGCGGTCGGGCCGCGCAAGCCGGTCCGATCCAAAGCAGTGCATGGACTGAACACCGCCGTCGGCGTGCCGCTCGCCGTTGCGCCCACGCGACGCTCGCCGCCGTCATCCATCGCGCATTGAACAGCCGGTCCTCTTCCTCGCGAAGCGGGCCGGCCTGTCAGACCCAAGCCACGCGGCCTTACGCGCCCCGCTGCAGCGCTTCAAATACGCCCGTCGAAACAGCGTCCCACTGGCCCCTGAAAGCACGCTCGTGCTGGGGTCGTCCCTGCTTGACCGCGCGTTCGCCGCTCCTATACTCTTTCGAAGCTTTCGGGGCGCCCGTGGCCATCCGCTATGGGATCCACCTCCCGTCAAACACGGGCCAACATTTCAATAATAGGGAAGAGGAGACGTCATGGCTCACGACGCCGACGCGAACAAGGCCAGTAAGCACTGGCTCTGGCTGCTGCTGTTGCCCTGGATCGCGATGATCTGGGTGCCGTCATATAACAAGGTCGAACCCGTGCTGTTCGACTTTCCGTTCTTCTACTGGTATCAGCTCCTGTGGGTGCTGATCAGCGCCGTCATCACGGCGCTCGTGTACTTCAAGACCAAGACGCGCTCCAGCGGCCGTCCGCAGGGGGGCGCACGATAATGAACGCCATTGCAACTTTCGTCTTCGTTCTGTTTTTCATCGGCGTCACGATTCTCGGCTTTATCGCGGCTCACTGGCGGCGCGGCGATCTCGCGCATCTGGAAGAGTGGGGCCTCGGCGGGCGGCGCTTCGGCACCATCGTCACGTGGTTCCTGCTGGGCGGCGACCTGTACACCGCGTACACCTTCATCGCCGTGCCGGCGCTGGTGTTCGGTGCGGGCGCAACCGGTTTCTTCGCGTTGCCGTACACGATCCTGATCTATCCGTTCGCGTTCGTGGTGTTCCCGAAACTGTGGAGCATCGCCAAACGTCAGGGCTACGTCACGTCGGCGGACTTCGTTTCGGCGCGCTATGGCAGCCGTATGCTCGCTCTGGCGATCGCCGTGACCGGCATCGTCGCGACCATGCCGTACATCGCGCTGCAACTGGTCGGTATCGAAGTGGTGATCGGCGCGCTGGGTTTCGACACCCAGGGTTTCGTCGGCGATCTGCCGCTGATCATCGCGTTCGCGATCCTGGCGGCGTACACGTACACCTCGGGTCTGCGCGCGCCGGCCATGATCGCGGTGGTCAAGGACGTGCTGATCTACATCACGATCTTCGCCGCGATCATCGTGATTCCGCCGCAACTGGGCGGCTTCGGCCACATCTTCAGCGTGGTGCCGCCGGCCAAGCTGCTGCTCAAAGCGCCGGACGTCTCGAGCCTGAACGGCTACAGCGCGTACGCGACGCTCGCGGTGGGTTCGGCGCTCGCGCTGTTCCTGTACCCGCACTCGATCACGGCGGTGCTGTCGTCGAAGTCGGGTAACACGATCCGCCACAATATGGCGATGCTGCCGGCTTATTCGCTGGTGCTCGGCCTGCTCGCGCTGCTCGGCTACATGGCGCTTGCCTCGGGTGTGAAGGACATGCCGGAGTTTGCGCCGTACTTCAAGGCATTCGGCCCGAACTTCGCGGTGCCGGCGCTGTTCCTGCATTACTTCCCGTCGTGGTTCGTCGGTGTGGCGTTCGCAGCGATCGGCATCGGCGCGCTGGTGCCGGCGGCGATCATGTCGATCGCGGCCGCGAACCTGTACACGCGCAACATCCACAAGGAGTTCGTCAACCGCAACATGACGCATGAACAGGAGACCAATGTCGCAAAGCTGGTCTCGCTGATCGTCAAGGTCGGCGCGGTGGCGTTCATTCTCGGCCTGCCGCTCACGTACGCGATCCAGTTGCAGCTGCTCGGCGGTATCTGGATCATCCAGACGTTGCCGGCGATCGTGCTGGGTCTGTACACGCGCGTGCTCGACTACCGGGGCCTGCTGATCGGCTGGGCGGTCGGCATCGCAACCGGCACGTGGATGGCGATTTCGCTGAAGCTGGCCGGCTCGATCTTCACGATCCACCTGTTCGGCATGGCGATTCCGGGCTATGCCGCGGTGTGGTCGCTGATCGTAAACCTGGTGGTGGCGGTGGTGGTGAGCCTGCTGGTGCGCGCGGCCGGCATGCAGCGCGCCGAAGACCGCACCCGTCCGGAAGACTATCTGGACGTGGTCGAAAGCTGATCACGCCTGCTTGATGTCGTGCCGCTTCACGGGGTTCGACAAACTGAAAACCGCAACGCCCGCACACGAAAGTGTGCGGGCGTTTGTCTTGCCGACGTTTGTCCTAATGAGGCACTCCAGGGCAGGATAGCGGAACCGTCCTTCACCGCATCGAGCGCGCCGCCATGGCTTCTGCCGATTCCCACACCGTGATTCCACGCCGCTCGGCCCTTAGCCGGATGGTTCGCGCGGTTACGTCGCCTTACTACCGCTATCGCCACGCCAAGGTGCTGCACAGCCTGCGCGTCGGGCTGGCCATGCTGGTTTCGATTCTGGCGACCACCGGGATCGACATTCCGCACGGCATCTGGTCGTCGGTCACTTTGCTGGTGGTGATCGGCGGCTTGCAGCATCACGGCAATATCCGCAAGAAGGCAGCCGAACGGGCGGCGGGCACGTTGCTCGGGGCGTCGATCGGGCTTTCGCTGATCGTGTTGCAGAACCTCACCGGGTCGGCGCCGCTCACCTATGTGTTGATGTCGATCGTCGCGGGCATCTGCGCGTGGTTCGCGATCGGCTCGTCAGGCTATATCGGGCTGTTGACGGCGATCACCATGTGCATCGTCGCGGGTCACGGCGACAATCTGATCGACGTCGGCCTGTGGCGCACGCTGAACGTGCTGATCGGGATTGTGATCGCGCTGGCGTTTTCGTTCGCGCTGCCGCTGCATGCCACCTATTCGTGGCGCTACGGGCTCGCGACGAATCTGCGCGAATGCGCGCGCGTCTACACGCGGCTGCTGGAAGGCGAGACGATCAGCGAGGAAGAGCAGGTCAAGCGCTTTCTGGCGATCAACAAGCGGCTCGTGCAATTGCGCTCGCTGATGCCTTCGGTGGCGAAGGAAATCGACGTGCCGCAGTCGAAGCTCGAAGAGATTCAGCGGCTGCACCGCTCGGTGCTCAGTTCGCTGGAGCTGCTCGCCACGGGTCCGCTGATGCACGCCGACGCCACGGCGCGCGCCGCGTACGCCGAGCAATGCGGCGTGGAGGTGCGCACCGTGCGCTCGATTCTGCTGGCGATGGCGCGCGGCCTGCGCTTTGGCCGGGCGACACACTTCGGCATTCCGGCCGCATCGCCGCTCGCGCAGAGGCACGGCGACGCGGCGCTCAAGCTGCCGACCGAATTTCAGGGGCCGTATTGGCTCGGACAGCGGCTTGCCGAACAAGTGGACCGGCTGCGCGAGTTGTTGCTGGAAACCGAGCCGAACTGGAACATCGAACGGCATTCAAGGACTTTGCTGAAGGCTTAGGTGCGGCTGCGACCCTCAACGCTCAGCCCTCCGGCACCGTCACCATCCACATGAGACCGAAGCGATCGACCACCATCCCGAAGCCCTTGCTCCAGAAAGTCGGCTGAAACGGCAGCGTCACCTGGCCGCCGTCGGCGAGCGCATTGAAGTACTTTTCGGCGGAGGCGGCGTCGTCGGCGGTGAGTGACAGGCTGAAGCCGTTCATCGTAGCCGAGGGATCGCAATGTCCGTCGGATGCCATCCAGTCGGTCGAACCCATCCGCACGTTAGCGTGCATGATCTTTTCTTCGAGACCCGGCCGCGGCTGGTTTTGCGGATCGGGCGGCGCCTCCTTGTAGCGCATCTTGAAGGTCACCTGAGCGCCGAGTTTCGCGCAGTAATAGTCGAGCGCTTCTTCGCAGCGCCCGTTAAAAAATACGTAAGGTTGAACCAGCATGATCGTCTCCGGAAAGGGTGAGCAGCGCGATATCCCCGCAACAAGCAACGCAAGAGCCCTAGGGTTGAAGAAGTACCGCGACGGCGCGCGCAGCGCCGCCGGAAGAATGAGTGCCTTGTCACGAGCGCACAATGCGCGAGGGCACCGATTCCAGATGCACCACTACCGTGGCTACGCGGGGAGCCCGCTTAAGGGTTGGCGGTGTAAAGCGGCTTTCTTTGCCTACTTTCTTTGCCGCGGCAAAGAAAGTAGGTGCCGCCCCGCACAGGGGCAACGCTAATAGACCACCGTGAATCGCCCTTGCAGAAGATTCTAGTCGCCCGTCAGGCGTTACTTGTGACTATATGTCGTAGGCGCGGCGGTCCATGACGCGGGTCAAACGCAACCACAACCGCCGAAGGTCGGTAAACGGCACACGGCCCGGAACCGTGAAGTCCAAGGCCGTGTGTTTTGAGCGCCAGCCAAGCGGCGCGAGCAAAGCTTAACGCAACGCTTCGATCAGCTTTTCCAGCTTGACCGCGTCCGCAGCGAAGGCGCGAATCCCTTCGGCGAGCTTTTCAGTTGCCATGGCTTCGTCATTGACGAGGAAACGGAACGACGCTTCGTCGACCGGCACGCGTTCGATATCCGCACCTTTGGCGATATCCGGCGACAGCTTGCGCTCCACCTTATCGGTGCTGTCCTGCAGCTTTTGCAGCAAATCCGGGCTGATGGTCAGCAGGTCGCAGCCGGCCAGTTCCAGAACCTGACCCGGCGTGCGGAAGCTCGCGCCCATCACCTCGGTCTTGTAGCCGAACTTCTTGTAGTACGCGTAAATGCGGCGCACCGATTTGACGCCCGGGTCGTTGGCGCCGCCGTCTTTCGCTTCGTCCCACGCGCTGCCGGCATTCTTTTTGTACCAGTCGTAAATCCGGCCGACGAACGGCGAGATCAGTTGCGCGCCCGCTTCGGCGCAGGCGGCCGCCTGGGCGAGCGAGAACAGCAGTGTCATGTTGCAGTGGATGCCTTCCTTCTGCAGCACTTCCGCCGCGCGGACGCCTTCCCAAGTGGAAGCCAGCTTGATCAGCACGCGTTCGCGGCCTATGCCGTGCTCCTTGTACAGTGAGATCAGTTCGCGGCCCTTGGCGATCGAGGCTTGCGTGTCGAACGAGAGGCGCGCGTCCACTTCCGTCGACACGCGGCCCGGAATGATCTTGAGAATTTCGGTGCCGAAGGCGATCAGCAACTGGTCGATGATCGCGCCGACCGGCTTCGACGCGTGCGCCTTCACGGTCTTTTCGAGCAGCGGCTTGTAGTCGTCTTTCTGCACCGCTTTCAGAATCAGCGACGGATTGGTGGTCGCGTCCTGCGGCTTGTACTGGGCAAGCTGCTGGAAGTCGCCGGTATCGGCCACGACGGTGGTGTATTGCTTGAGTTGATCGAGTGCGGTTGTCATGTTCGAGCCTTCAGGGCGCGTGCGCGCCGTGGTTCAGGAGAAATGAGGTTGCCACCGGCCTGAAACGCTAACCAGATCCGGCGGCCGCGGGTCACGCTGCAACGCTGCCCGCCATCTTGCCGGGGAATTTTGACGGAAAGCGCTGCCGGATGCTTCTATTCTATGGCGGATCGGCTGATGCGGTATTGACAGTTGCCCACGGCGATCCGTTCGCGCGGTTTCAGGCGGCATTTTCCGCCGACCGATCCGGCGCTGACCGATTCCGCCGAGCGCTTTTTGCCGACTGATCAGGCGCGCCGCGCGTTCAACACCACTTGCGTCAGCACGCCCGCCACCAGCCCCCAGAAAGCCGAGCCGATGGACAACAAAGTCAGCCCGGACGCGGTCACCATGAACGTGACCAGCGCCGCCTCGCGCTGCTTCAGGTCCTGCATGGCGTTGGCGAGGCCGCTCATGATCGAGCCGAACAGCGCCAGCGCCGCGACGGAGACCACCAGCGCCTTCGGCAAGGCCGTGAACAGCGCGGCGATGGTCGCGCCGAAAACCCCGGCGATCAGGTAGAAGATGCCGCACCATACCGCCGCCATATAGCGCTTGTTGCGGTTTTCGTGCGCTTCGGGGCCGGTGCAGATCGCCGCGGTGATTGCCGCAAGATTGATGCCGTGCGAGCCGAACGGCGCGAGCAGCAGCGAGGCGATGCCGGTGGTCGAAATCAGCGGCGCCGAGGGCGTGCTGTAGCCGTCCGCGCGCAGCACGGCGATGCCCGGCACGTTCTGCGACGCCATCGCGACGACGAAAAGCGGAATCCCGATGCTGACGCTGGCCGCCGCCGAAAACACCGGCATCGTGAACACCGGATGCGCCAGCGCGACGTGGAAGCGGCTGAAGTCGAGCAGTCCGAGCCCGCCGGAGGCCGCCGTGCCGACGATCAGCGTCGTGACGATCGCATAGCGCGGAGCGAGCCGTTTGACGACCAGGTAGGTGAAGAACATGGTCAGCACGAGCGCGGTCTGGAACTGCGCGGCGCGGAAAATCTCGATGCCGATCTCGAACAGGATGCCCGCCAGCAAGGCCGAGGCGATGCCCGCCGGAATCTTCTTCATCAGCGTGTCAAACCAGCCGGTCAGGCCGACCAGCGTGAGCAGCAGCGCGCAGACGATAAACGCGCCGATCGCCTCTCCATAAGCCACGTGCGGCAGCGACGACACCAGCAGCGCCGCGCCGGGCGTCGACCAGGCGATCACGATCGGCGCGCGAAACCGCAGCGAGAGGCCGATCGTGCAGACGGCCATGCCGATCGACAAGGCCCAGATCCACGACGAAATCTGCGCGTCGCTCAGATGCGCGGCCTGGCCCGCCTGGAACATCAGCACGAGCGAACTGGTGTAGCCCGTCATCATCGCGACGAAACCGGCGACGATGGCGGACAGCGAAGTGTCGGCGAAAGGGTTGAGGCGCCCGGGCGGAGTGACGGCAGGGGACAAATCGGGCGTGGAAGACGGACTCATGCAGATGCTTTCTTATCGTTGAAGGTAAAACTCGAGCGGACTATTTGCTCAGCGTGCGCATCGCGGTCTCAAGGCCGGCGAGCGTGAGCGGGTACATGCGGTGGCCGAGCACCTCGCGGATCGCGCTGACCGACTGCCGGTACGCCCACAAGCCTTCCGGTTCGGGATTGAGCCACGCGTGGTGCGGGAAATGATCGGCGAGCCGGCGCAGCCATACCGCGCCGGCTTCGGCGTTGTTGTACTCCACCGAGCCGCCTGGCTGCAGCACTTCGTACGGGCTCATCGTCGCGTCGCCGACGAAGATCAGCTTGTAGTCGGACGTGAATTTGTGCAGCACATCCCACGTCGGCATGCGCTCGGCGTGACGGCGGCGGTTGTTCTTCCACAGGAAGTCGTACACGCAGTTGTGGAAATAGTAGAACTCCAGGTGCTTGAACTCGGCTTTGGCGGCGGAGAACAGCTCTTCGGTGCGCTTGATGTGATCGTCCATCGAGCCGCCCACGTCGAGCAGCATCAGCACTTTCACCTTGTTGTGCCGCTCGGGCACCATCTTCAGGTCGAGCCAGCCGGCGTTCGCGGCGGTGCTGCGGATCGTGTCGGGCAGGTCGAGTTCTTCGGCGGCGCCCTCGCGGGCGAAACGGCGCAGGCGGCGCAGCGCGATCTTGATGTTGCGCGTGCCGATTTCGACCTGGTCGTCGTAATCGCGATAGGCGCGCGCTTCCCAGACCTTGACGGCGGTGCGGTTGCCCGCCGCGTCGCCGCCGATGCGCACGCCTTCCGGGTTGTAGCCGCCATTGCCGAACGGCGACGTGCCGCCCGTGCCGATCCACTTGTTGCCGCCTTCGTGGCGCTCCTTCTGTTCGTCGAACAGTTCCTTCAGGCGCTCCATGAGCTTGTCGAGGCCGCCCATCGCCTCGATCTGCGCTTTTTCTTCCGGCGACAGATCGCGTTGCAGCTTCTTCTTCAGCCAGTCGAGCGGGACGTCGAAGGCGAGCTCCGAGGCTTGCGCGACGCCTTTGAAATACGCGCCGAACGCCTGGTCGAACTTGTCGAAGTACTGCTCGTCCTTGACCAGCGTGATGCGCGCGAGATAGTAGAACTCGTCGAGTGACGGCGCGATCACGTTGGCTTTGAGCGCCTCGAGCAGCGTCAGGTATTCCTTCACCGACACCGGCAGTTTGGCGGCGCGCAGCGAGTAGAAGAAGTCGATCAGCATGCTGGGTCCTCTGCGGCGGCGGCGGGTGGTCGGGGCGCCGCGCGCTTCAATGGCGGCTTGGCGACCATCCGGCGCTCAATCAACGATCAATCAACGGTGGTTCAACGGTTGTTGCGGTTCATGAAGATCAGCCGCTCGAACAGATTCACGTCCTGCTCGTTCTTCAGCAGCGCGCCATGCAGCGGCGGAATGATCTGCTTCTGGTCGGACGAGCGCAGCGCTTCGGGGGGAATGTCTTCGGCGAGCAGCAGCTTGAGCCAGTCGAGCAGTTCCGAGGTGGACGGCTTTTTCTTCAATCCGGCGACGTTGCGCAGTTCGAAAAAGCTCTGCATGGCGGCCGCGAGCAGTTCCTTCTTGATGCCCGGATAGTGCACCTCGACGATCTGCTGCATGGTGACCGGATCGGGGAACTTGATGTAATGGAAGAAGCAGCGGCGCAGGAACGCGTCGGGCAGCTCCTTCTCGTTGTTCGACGTGATGATCACGAGCGGGCGCTGTTTCGCGCGGATCAGCTCGTGCGTCTCGTACACGTAGAACTCCATGCGGTCGAGTTCGCGCAGCAGGTCGTTGGGGAATTCGATGTCGGCCTTGTCGATCTCGTCGATCAGCAGCACCGTTTGCTCCTCCGACTCGAACGCCTGCCACAGCACGCCCTTGACGATGTAGTTGCCGATGTCCTTGACGCGTTCGTCGCCGAGTTGCGAATCGCGCAGGCGCGACACCGCGTCGTACTCGTACAGACCCTGCTGCGCCTTGGTGGTGGACTTGATGTGCCACTGCAAAAGCGGCATGCCGAGCGCGGCGGCGACCTCTTCGGCGAGCATGGTTTTGCCCGTACCGGGTTCGCCCTTGATCAGCAACGGGCGCTTGAGCGTCATCGCGGCGTTGACCGCGAGCTTGAGGTCGTCGGTGGCGACGTACTGCGATGAGCCTTCGAAACGCATGGCGAGATGCTCTTTTTCGGGAAAAAACCCAGTATAAGTCAGAAGGCCTGTTGGCCTGAAACCGCCTCGCGTAAGGTGTCACCCGCGGTGCCGTAGCGCGAAGCCAGTGCGCACGCGGCGCCGGCGAGCGGCCCGAACGTTCGCCCGGCGGGCCTGGTGGGCGGGCGCGCCGGGCGAGAGCGGGCTGAATGCGGTGTCGGATGCGGTGTCGATCCGGCGCGAGCGGCTGGCATGCGGCGGTGGCCGCCATGCCTTGCGGATCGGGCGCGGCGGAGCAAACCGGCGCTAGCCGTGGCTTTGCGGTGGCCGGATGCGCCGCGGCCCCGCGCGGTGGACGTTCGGCGCGGCGTCGCGGTACAATTAGCCCGATTTTTTTGGCCTGCGTGGCTCCCTATAAGAATAACGGCGCGGGCCGTTGCCTTTTTGGTCGCCCGTTTCCCCTCAAGCCAGGTTACATGCTATGAATAAATTCGTTGGCAAACACGTCGTGATCGCAGCGCTGTCGGTGCTCGCGGGCTATACGGCCGGTGCGCAGGCAGCGGATGTCGTCGGCAACGCGAAGGCGGGCCAAGGCAAGGTCGCGATGTGTATTGGCTGCCACGGCATCCCTGAATACCGCACGGCTTACCCTGAGGTCTACCGCGTGCCGATGCTCGGCGGGCAGAACCAGGCGTACCTCGAGAACGCCCTGCATGGCTACAAGAAGGGCGACCGCCATTTCGAAACAATGCGCGCCATCACCGCGTCGCTGTCGGATCAGGACATCGCCGACATCGCTGCCTACTACGCAGCGCAAAATTCCTCTTCGAAGAGCAATCCCGACAAGTGACCGGCGGCTTGTCCATCCAGTCACTCGGCAAATAAATTCGCGGGATAGGAGAATTCATGAATAAGCCCCAACAGGCACTCCACACGGTGTTCAAGGCTGCATGCGCGTCGGCGGCAGTGATCGGTCTGGTTGCAGCGAACGTCGCGCACGCCGCCGACGCCGGCAACGGCAAGGTGCTGTCCGACAGCCACAACTGCGCGGCTTGCCACGGCGTGAACCTGAACAAGCCGGTGAGCCCGGAGTATCCCAAGCTCGCGGGTCAGCATTCCGATTACGTCTACTGGGCGCTGCGCCAATACCAGATGGGCAACGGCAACCCGCACCTCGGTCGCAACAACCCGATCATGCAGGCGCAGGTGCAAAGCCTGTCGCAAAGCGACATGAAAGACATTGCCGCTTACGTCGAATCGCTGAACGGCGATCTGGTGCAGAAGAAGTAAGCGCGCCGCATAAGTCTTCGCGCTGCTTTTGGATTGAACGACACCCCGCTTCGGCGGGGTGTCGTGCTTTTGGGCGCTTGGTTCCGACTGGCGGATGTGCCAGCTTCAGTCGCGCGTGGCGCGCCGCTCGATGCGCTGCAGGTATGCGTCCGTGTCGGGCGGCGTGCCGGTGCGCTGCGCTTCCCAGATGGTTTCGCCGAGGCAGTCCATGATGGCGTGCTGCGCCTCGTGGGTCGAGCCGAGGCGTGCGGCAAGGCGTTCGTGCGCCGCGCGAATGCCGGGCGGCTGGTCGATCGACAGCTGTTCGGTGATCGCCAGATGCATAGATAGATGCAGGAACGGATTGGTCTGGCCGCGTTCGGGCGAGTAGTCCTGTGCCTGGGCGGCGTCGCCGTCGGTCAGGTCGGCGTGGTATTCGGGATGCTCGACGATCCAGTCGGCGGCGATCGCCTCCAGCGGCGTCAGAATCTCGCCTTTGCGCTGCTTGCGCCAGGTGTCGGTGAAGAAGAGACGGACTTCGTCGCGGCTGGGATTGAACATCGTGAGACCGGTGCGTTGAGTGGGGCGTGTGACGCGAGCCTGTAAAGCGTCAGCCTGTGAAGCCGACGAGGCAGGGCGTCATTTTACGCCGGGGCGGCGCGGGCTGCTGGCGGCGCTTTGGCGTTGCATGAGGTCCCGGTTCCGCCTACAGATCCGGCGGCGGGGTTTTCGGCCGGAACTCGCACAGCGGCTCGATCACGCAATGCCAGCATTCAGGCCGGCGCGCCTTGCATACATAACGGCCGTGCAGGATCAACCAGTGGTGCGCGTCCTGCTTGAACTCAGCGGGCGTGAATTTCTCCAGCGCCGCTTCGACCGCGCGAACGTCCTTGCCGGGCGCAAGACCGGTTCGATTCGCAACCCGAAAGATGTGCGTGTCGACCGCGATGGTCGGATGACCGAACGCGGTGTTCAGAATCACATTGGCCGTTTTCCGGCCGACGCCCGGCAGGCTTTCGAGCGCTTCGCGATCCTCTGGCACTTCGCCGCCGTACTGGTCGAGCAGAATGCGGCAGGTCGCGATGACGTTCTTCGCCTTGGTGCGATAGAGGCCGATGGTCTTGATGTAGCCGGTCACGCCTTCTTCGCCGAGATCGAAAACTTTCTGCGGCGTGTTCGCGACCGGGAACATCTTGCGCATGGCCTTGTTGACCGACACGTCGGTGGCCTGCGCCGACAGCAGCACGGCGATCAGCAGTTCGAACGGAGTGGTGTACTCGAGTTCGGTTGTCGGATGAGGCGTGAGACTCTGAAACGTCTCGTAGATGGCGCGGCGTTTGTTCGCGTTCATGCTGGGCGTGACGGTGCGGTTAGTGCTTATCGGACGGTGTATCGGGGTTGTCCGCGGCGAGGCCGAGACGGCGGCGGCGTGCTTCGGCGGCATCGATCTGCGCCTGCACGTCCGCGCTCACACGTTCGGTGTTCAGCGGGCCCTGGCCTTTGGCGGCCAGTTCCTCTTTCTTCTTGCGAGCACGGTCGAGCGCGGCCTGGATAATCGCGCGTTTCTTTGCTTCGGCATCGTCCGCGGCGGGCGCGGCCGATGGCGCCGCAGCGTTGGCTTGCGTTGTTTCGGTAACCTGAGCAGCGGCAGCGCTGCCGGCCCGCCGCGCTGCAGCACGTGCTTCGGCAGCCTCGCGCTCGCGGGCGAGACGCGCTTCGCGCCGGTCATGGCGCTCGCGCGCGGCGTCGGCCTGCGCCTGGCTCCACGCGTCCCAACCGGTCGCTTCGCCGGTGACCGGCGGCAAGGCAATGCAATCGACGGGGCAGGGCGGCACACACAAATCGCAACCGGTGCAGAGTTCGGCGATCACCGTGTGCATCTGTTTCGGTGCGCCAACTATTGCATCGACCGGACAGGCCTGCATGCACAACGTGCAGCCAATGCAAACTTGTTCGTCGATAACCGCCAACGGACGCGGCCGTTCGACGCCGTTGGCGGAATTGAGCGGAATCACGGGCTTGCCGAGCAAAGCGGCAAGCCGTGCGATGCCTTCGGCGCCGCCCGGCGGGCATTGATTGTAGTTGGCCTCACCGCTTGCAACGGCTTCGGCATAGGGACGGCATGCGGGGTAACCGCACTTGGTGCATTGCGTCTGGGGGAGCAGATCTTCGATGCGGTCTGCGAGTGTTTTGGTATCTGTCACGGTCACGACGTGGGGCTTTGGCTTGCGGCCGCACAGCTTGAACTAAATAGCACATTATCGCCGATTTCCCCAATTGCCATCCGCAATCCATGTGCCATAATCGAAGCGCTTTTTTCGAAAGACCGCAGAAGGGTATTCCCCCAACCAGCCCGTTCAGTGCTGTCGGTGCAAGGCCCGAGGAGAGGCCGGCGGCGCGATCCGGATAACGCGGCTCACGAAGACGATGCCACCATGAATCAGCCGAAAATCAAAAGAGATCCTGAAGGCACACGGCGCCGCATTCTGCTTGCGGCGGCCGAAGAGTTTGCAAATGGTGGGCTATTCGGCGCGCGCGTCGATCAGATCGCCCGCCGCGCGGAAACGAATGAGCGCATGCTCTATTACTACTTCGGTAGCAAGGAGCAGCTTTTTACCGCCGTACTCGAGCACGCGTTCAGCGCGCTCAATGAAGCGGAGCGCACGCTCGAACTCAATGGCATAGCCCCGGTCGAGGCGATCACGCGTCTCGCGCATTTTGTTTGGGATTACTACCGCGATCATCCCGAGTTGCTGCGTCTCATCAATAACGAGAATCTGCATGAAGCACGCTATATGCAGAAGTCGACGCGCATCCGCGAAATGATCTCGCCGATCGTCGCCACGCTCGGCGGCATTCTCGAGCGCGGTCAACGTGCGGGGCTGTTCCGCACCAACGTCGATCCGCTGCGCTTCTACGTCACGCTCTCGGGCATGGGCTACTACATCGTGTCGAACCGCTTCACACTCGAAGCCACACTCGGCCGCGATTTCAGCAGCGCGAGCGAGCGCAGTGAAGTGATTCAGATGAACACCGAGTTGCTGCTCGCGTATCTGTTGCGCAAGTAGGCTGCGTCAAAAGCGGCGCACTGAGGCTTCGGGATCCTCATGAACGACAACGGCCTCCGAAGAGGCCGTTGTTTGCCGACTACGCGTGCGACGCTCAGGCTTCGACTTTTTCCTTCGCTACCTTCGGCGCCTTGTTGTGCTCGAGGATGAAGTCGCGCAACTGCGGATAGATGATGGTGCGCCAGCGACGTCCGGAGAAAATGCCGTAGTGTCCGCACTTCTCCGCGGTGAAGTGACGTTTGTGCTCTTCCGGAATGCCCGTGCACAGCTCATGCGCGGCAAAGGTCTGGCCGTCGCCGGAGATGTCGTCCAGTTCGCCTTCGATCGTGAAGAGCGCGGTTTTCGTGATGTCCTGCGGCTTCACCCGTTCGCCGGAAACGTCCCACGTGCCTTCGGCGAGGCGGAATTCCTGGAACACCACGCGGATCGTGTCGAGGTAATAGTCCGCATCCATGTCGAGCACGGCGTTGTACTCGTCGTAGAAGCGGCGGTGCGCTTCCGCGTCGTCTTCGTCGCCGCGCAGCAGGCTCTGGTAGAAATCCCAGTGCGACGCCGCGTGACGTTCCGGATTCATGGCGACAAAACCGGTGTGCTGCAAAAAGCCCGGGTAAACCTTACGGCCCACGCCCGGATAATTCGGCGGCACCGTGAAGATCACGTTGTTGTCGAACCACTCGTACGAGTGTTGCGTGGCGAGCGAGTTGACCGATGTCGGGCTCTTGCGCGCGTCGATCGGGCCACCCATCATCGTCATGGTGCGCGGCGTGTCTTCGCCGCGGCTCGCCAGCAGCGAAATGGCGGCAAGCACCGGCACGGTCGGCTGACACACCGAGATCACGTGCAGATTCTTCGCGCCGATGTGGCGGATGAATTCCTGAATGTAGGCGACGTAGTCGTCCAGATGAAACTCGCCGGCTTCGAGCGGCACCATGCGTGCGTCGATCCAGTCGGTCAGGTAAACCTTGTGGTCTTGCAACAACGTGCGCACGGTGTCACGCAGCAGCGTGGCGTGGTGTCCCGACAACGGTGCGCATACCAGCACGACCGGTTCGTCTTTCAATTGGGT
The DNA here is from genome assembly GCF_046027915.1 of Paraburkholderia sp. RL17-347-BIC-D. NCBI lineage: Bacteria > Pseudomonadati > Pseudomonadota > Betaproteobacteria > Burkholderiales > Burkholderiaceae > Paraburkholderia > Paraburkholderia sp. RL17-347-BIC-D. Next base: position 138,790 of record NZ_JARESS010000016.1, on the reverse strand, counting down.
AACAGCGTCGCTATCGTCGGCGAAACGCTTGAAGCGCATCAGGCGGCAAAACGGCTTCTCGATGATCGTCTGTTCAATGATCGGAATGTTATGACCGTCTTTGACAATCTGATGAAGATTGAACTCGGGCTTTTCGTAATCTTTACCGAGCCGGTAGAGTAGTTCGTAACCGGCTGAGAGGCGCGTGGCGCCAGGCACGTAGGCCAAAGGGCTGGCGGGATTCGCGAAGGATTTCGACGCGGCCTGGGCCCAGGCGGTAAGGGGGCTCAACATCGCCCGCTGGAATTCGTGCAGTTGGTAGAGCATGGGTGCTCCGTTCTAAGCGGTTCGCATGGGGCTTCGCAAACACGCGTGTGGCGTTGCGGCGGGCCAATTTGGTTGTGGGCACATTGTTTTTCGGCCGACAGTCTAGTCGATCATATCGAACAAAGCGTACTTGTGCAATGCAGCATTTTGCGCGCGGCTATCACGCAAACTGTCATTAAATCATGCTACTGGCGATGTTGCCGCGCCGCTATCGGGGGTTGCAGCAGCATCAAGTTCTGGTTCTCCGGTGCCGTCATGGGGCGGTTGCCCGGTCGCCTGCGCCATCGCCTGCTCGTGTTTCATCAGGTTCAGGCCGGTGTGCACGAGCGCCACATGCGAAAACGCCTGCGGGAAATTGCCCACGAGGCGCTTCGCAGCCGGATCGTACTCTTCCGCGAGCAAACCGACATCGTTGCAGAGCGCGAGCAGACGTTCGTACATCGCGATTGCTTCGTCGAGGCGGCCTTGCAACGCCAGGTTGTCCACCATCCAGAACGAGCAAGCGAGAAACGTGCCTTCCCCCGGCGGCAGGCCGTCGTCGTATTCGGTGGTGCGATAGCGCATCACGAAGCCGTCGCGCATCAGGTCCCGCTCGATCGCCGCCACCGTGCCTTTGACGCGCGGATCGTTCGGCGGCAGGAACGCGACCAGCGGCATCAGCAGCACGCTCGCGTCGAGCTGGTCGGTGCCGTAGCACTGCGAGAACGCGTTGAGCGCGGGATTCCAGGCCTTCTCGCAGACTTCCGCGTGGATTTGCGCGCGGGTGGCGCGCCATTCGTCGAGCGGGCCGTCGAGCTTGAACATTTCCGCCGACTTGATGGCGCGATCGTAGGCGACCCACGCCATCACCTTCGAGAAGGTGAAATGCTGGCGGCCGCCGCGCGTTTCCCAGATGCCTTCGTCGGGTTCCTGCCAGATCGTGTCGAGGTGCTTGAGCAACGCGCACTGCACGTTCCACGCGGTGTCGTCCGCCTGCAGGCCGCCGACGCGCGCGAGATGCAGCGCATTCATCACTTCGCCATAGACGTCGAGCTGGCGCTGGCCGACCGCGTTATTGCCGATCCGCACCGGTTTCGCGTCCTGATAGCCCGGCAGCCAGTCGATTTCGAATTCGGGCAAGCGCCGCTCGCCCGCGATGCCATACATGATCTGCAACTGGTCCGGCGCACCGGCCATCACCCGGCCGAGCCACGTGCGCCACGCGCGAGCTTCGTCGTAATAGCCGCCGCGCATCATCGCGAGCAGTGTGATCGTGGCGTCGCGTAGCCAGCAGTAGCGGTAGTCCCAGTTGCGCATGCCGCCGAGCTGCTCCGGCAGCGAGGTCGTGGGCGCGGCGACGATGCCGCCGGTCGGTTCGTAAGCGAGCGCCTTCAGCGTGATCAGCGAACGGCGGATCGGCTCGGCCCAGCGCCCTTCGACCGTGCCGCGCGCCGACCATTCGAGCCAGTGATTCTCGGTGCGCGCCAGCGAGGTGTGCGGATCGCGCGCCGGCGGAATGCGCAGATGCGAGGGCGAGTAAGCGAGCGAGAACGGCACCCGTGCGCCTTCGCTGACGGTGAATTCGGCGACCGTCTTCATGTCTTCGCCACGCAACTCGACCGGCGTGCGCAACACGGCGGTGTCCGGTCCGACGATCGCCTTGATGCCGCTGTCGTGCTTCAGGCGGTCGACCCACGGAACCGAGAAGCCGTAGTCGAAACGCAGCACCAGTTCCATCTTCATGCGCACCGTGCCGCGTTTGCCTACGACGAGCCGCACCATTTCCGACCAGCCGTTACCCGGCGGCATGAAATCGATCAGCGTGACGGCGCCCTCGGGCGTCTCGAAGTCGGTTTCGAGGATCAGCGTTTCGCCGCGATAACGGCGGGTGATGGTCGGCGGCGTGTCCGAGACCGGCGAGATCAGCCAGCGGCCGTTCTCGGGCGTGCCGAGCAGGGCGGCGAAGCAGGCGCCGGAATCGAAGCGCGGCCAGCAGAGCCAGTCGACGGAACCTTCGCGGGAAACGAGCGCGGCCGTATGGCCGTCGCCGATGAGCGCATAGTCTTCGATGAGTGCGGGCATGAGGAGCGAGTCAGTATGGCGCGCGGCGAGGAGGCGCCGCGCAAGGTGTCGTCGAGGTGTCGTCGAGGTGTCGTTGTTGTTACCGGACTTGCGCGATGCGCTTTGGTTCATCATGCAATGCAGCGAAACGCGGGTTGGTAATTGTCAAATCAATGCCTACAATCAGATTTCAAGCCGACGCCCGGAGCTTTCCGGATTATGAACCGGCCCCGCCCATGGCGCATACAGACGCCGTTTCCGAGGACCAAAGCTATGCTGAACCCGTCGAAATCCGATTGCATTACGATTCTCTCGGCCGCCAGCGAACTTGCCGACGATTCGATGTTACCGCTCGATTATGGCCGGCTAGGGCTAAGCCGCAACGGCATGCTGACCGCCGCCGCCTTTCTGGTCGAACGGGCCTGCTTCCGGCGCTATAAGGAAGGCGATGGCCATTATGCCGTTGGCGCTCTCTCGCTGCAGGGACGCTTGCGTCTCGACCAGCTTTCGAACGGCTGACTGACGGCGCTTCGCGCACGCCGGATGGTTGCTGCACCGCACTGACCGCACACTCACCGTGCTTCGGGCGAGCCTACGCCGCTTCGCCGTGCCATCCGGTTTTCTTGCTTGCCTCGAGCTTCACGGCCATTGGCGCGTGACGCTTGCGCACGTCTTATGTCCTGCCTCGACGCGAGGCGCCGCCGGGCCGGCGCTGCGCCCGGTCGTGCGTCCCGTGCTTGCATAGCCGATTGCCGCCGCCGCTCAGAAGTGCGACGACCCCACGCCGAAGATCCCAATGATGCCGATGATGATCAGATAGAGCGCGACGATGTAGTTCAACAGGCGCGGCATGACGAGAATCAGAATACCGGCGATCAACGAAACCAGCGGGCCCAGGCTGAGTGTGACGTTCATGAAGACTCCGTAGTGTGAGACGCGATTGAAAAAACGCCCCGTCAGGCGGGACAATTGCCACTCATGCTGCCGATTGCCGCCTGACCGGATAGCGGTCACCGGATTCGCTGCATGATCCGACACAACGCTTTTATACTTCTTTCGATAAGAACAACGCACGAACGACTGCGCGGCAGACCAGAGACACCATGACAACCGAATCAACCAAATAACCGATGTAGAGGAGGTCATATGCTTCGTCGTCACCGGGCCGCGATGCCTGCCGTTGCAGATTCCCGCTTGCCTTCTGCTGCTGATTCCACCTCATGGCGCGCGGCGCACCCTGCTCCATTGCGCTCCGCCCGTTCGATAATAAAAGGTTTCGTGCTCATGGTCTCGATTGTTGCTTCGCAGGCGTTTGCGCAAGATTCCGGCCCGGCCCCCGCCGACGGCGTCTATGACATGGTGGTCGGCACCTATACCGGCCCGAAGAGCGAAGGCCTGTATGTCTATCGCTTCGACACCAGGACGGGCGAAGCGACGCGCGTCTCGGTCGCGCAGACGGTCAACCCGTCCTACCTCGTGGTGAGCCGCGATCGCCGCTTCGTCTACGCGGTCAACGAAATGCCCGGCGACAACGGCCCGGCCACGCAGCGCGGCGGCATCAGCGCGTTTCGTTTCGACGCCGCGAGCGGCCAGCTGACGTTCCTCAACAAGGTCTCTTCGGACGGCAATGATCCGTGCTATCTGAGCCTGTCGCCGGACGGCAAGTATTTGCTGACCGCGAACTACTCGGTGGCCGCCGATCCGGGCGGCAGCTTCGCGGTGTTCCCGTTGCAGGCCGACGGTCAGGTCGGCCCGTCGGTGCTCACGGTGCATCACGAAGGCGGCGGTCCGGTGAAGGGCCGGCAGGACAACTCGCACGTTCACTCCACCGTGTTCTCGCCGGACGGCCACTATCTGTTCGCGCAGGATCTCGGCGCGGACAAGCTGTACTCATATCGCTACACGCCTGACGGCAGCCGCGGGCTGTTCGGCCCGACCGACTGGCGCTACAACCAGGAGAAAGCCGGCTCGGGTCCGCGCCATCTGGTGTTCGGCGCCGACGGCAAACATGCGTATCTGACGAGCGAAATGGCGGCAACGGTCAGCACGTTCAATTACAACGACGGCAAGCTCACGCAGGTGCAAACGCTTTCGCTGACCGAGCCGGGCTTCAAGGGCGCGGTGGGCGCGGCGGCGATTCATCTGTCGCCGGACGGGCGCTTTCTGTATGCCACCAATCGCGGCGACGCGAACGACATCGTGATCTTTTCGGTCGACCCCACCAACGGGCACCTGAAGAAGATCGGCCATCAATCCAGCATGGGCAAGTCGCCGCGTGAATTCGCAATCGACCCGACCGGCAACTGGCTGATCGTCGGCAATCAGAACAGCGATACCGTGTACGTGTTCAAGCGCAATCAGCAGAGCGGTATGCTCGAAGCGAATCCGAAGCGTTTCGAACTCGGTTCGCCGGTGGATTTCAAGCTGGTCTCGCCGTCGTAAGTGTGGGCGAAGCGCGTGATGTGACGGCGCGCGCCGGATGAAAAATGGGCCGCTTTTTCAAGCGGCCCATTTTCTTGCGGTGGGTGGTTTCGCACTGGCGGTGGCCAACAATAGTTGCTTATTCCGCCGGCCCAGGCGCGAGCACTTCGCGGCTGCCGTTGATGCCCATAGCCGACACGAGGCCCGCCGTTTCCATCTGCTCGACCAGACGCGCCGCGCGGTTATAACCGATGCGCAACTGCCGCTGCACCGACGAGATCGACGCGCGCCGCGTGCGCACCACGAAAGCGACGGCTTCGTCGTAGAGCGGATCGGCTTCCGCATCCGGCGATTCGCCGAACAGATCCTGCGCCGCGCCGCCGTCGGTGGCCGGGCCGTCGAGAATGCCTTCCTCGTACTGCGGCTCGCCGAACTGCTTCAGATACTCGACGATCCGATGCACTTCCTCGTCGGCGACGAACGCGCCGTGCACCCGTTGCGGATAGCCCGTGCCGGGCGGCAGGAACAGCATGTCGCCCTGGCCGAGCAGCGACTCGGCGCCCATCTGATCGAGAATCGTGCGCGAGTCGATCTTCGACGACACCTGGAACGCCACGCGCGTCGGAATGTTCGCCTTGATGAGGCCGGTGATCACGTCCACCGAAGGACGCTGCGTCGCCAGAATCAAATGGATGCCGGCGGCGCGCGCCTTCTGCGCGAGCCGCGCGATCAGCTCTTCGATCTTCTTGCCGGCCACCATCATCAGGTCGGCGAGTTCGTCGATCACGACTACGATCAGCGGCAGCGGCGCGAGCGGTTCGGGCGCTTCCGGCGTCAGCGAGAACGGGTTGCCGAGCTTCTTGCCCTTGGCTTCGGTGTCGCGGATTTTCTGGTTGAAGCCGGCCAGGTTGCGCACCCCGACCGCCGACATCAGGCGATAGCGCTTTTCCATTTCGCCGACGCACCAGTTCAGCGCGTTGGCGGCGAGCTTCATGTCTGTGACGACCGGCGCGAGCAGATGCGGAATGCCTTCGTAGACCGACAGCTCGAGCATCTTCGGGTCGATCATGATGAGGCGGACTTCTTCGGGCGTCGCCTTGTAGAGCAGCGAGCAGATCATCGCGTTGATCGCCACCGACTTGCCCGAACCGGTCGTGCCGGCGACCAGCATGTGCGGCGCCTTGGCCAGATCGGCGACCACCGGGTGGCCGGTGATGTCCTTGCCCATGGCGAGCGTCAACTGCGAATGCGAGTTCTGATAGACGCTGGCTTCGAGGATTTCGGACAGGCGGATGGTCTGCCGTTTGGCGTTCGGCAATTCGAGGCCCATGCAGGTCTTGCCCGGAATCGTCTCGACCACGCGGATGGACGTTAGGCCGAGGCCGCGCGACAGATCCTTCATCAAGCCGACGATCTGACTGCCGCGCACGCCGAGCGCCGGCTCGACTTCGAAGCGTGTGATGACCGGGCCGGCCGACGCACCGACGACGGTGACCGGCACCTTGAATTCCTGCAGCCGCTGTTCGATCAGCAGGCCGGTTTCGATGAGCTTTTCTTCGGAGACCGGTTCGACGTCGATGTCCGCGGGCGCGAGCAGGTCGAGCGTAGGCAGTTCGACCATCGATGCCGCGGGCGCGTGGAACTCGAAGCCGTTGGTGGGGCTGTGGCCGCGCAGGGGTGGGCGTGGTTGGGTGGCGGGTTCGGTGGGCTCCGTGGCTTCCGTGGGCTCCGTGGATGGGACCGCGGTTGCGTACGGTGCGGCGAGCGGTGCCGATGTTGCCGGCGCTGGCGGTGCTAGCGGAGGGATGGCGGTCTCGTTGGTACGGTCTTCGACGGCGAAGGGTGCGTCGGCGATGACGTCGGATGCCATGGGCGTGGCCTGAACCACAAAGCCCGGAAAGCGGACTACGTTCGATGCTTGCGGCGCGATGGGTTGCGGCGGTGCTGCGGTGGTTATGTTTGTAGCTTGCGCGGGGGCGGACGAGTCCGAAGCATGCGGTGCGATGCTTTGCGGCGCCGCTGCCGTGGTTATGTTCGCCGCGTGTGCGGTGGTCGGCGAGCCCGAAGCATGCGGTGTGATGCTTTGCGGCGCCGCTGCCGTGGTTATGTTCGCCGCGTGCGCGGTGGCCGACGACTCCGAAGAGCGCGGCGTGAAGTTTTGCGGCGTTACTGCGGCGGTTATGTTTGCAGCGTGCGTGGTGACCGACGAGTCCGATGCTTCAAGTGCGTCCGAGAGGGCAGGGGAGTCCACCGTTTCCGTTTCGACCGGCGTGGCGAATTCGCTTTGGCGCGCGATACTCGGCGATGGCGTGGCGTCACGCGTCGGCACTGCCCCGCTCGACACAACGACGCTGCCGACAGCCGGCGCACTCGATGACGAAGCCGCGTGTTGCGCTAGGACCGCATCGAGTTCGGCTTCCCAAGGCGCGTGCGTTTTATCGATCACGATTCCAGCAACCGGCGCAAGCGCGGCGGGTTGCGGTTCGACAAACGGTGCGGCTTCTTCCACGTGTTCCGTGATTGCCGGCTCAGTCACGTGTTCGGTGACTTTCGGTGCGGTGACTTCCGAATGGTCCGCAGACTTGCTGAGCGTCTGCGCGGTTTCAACGCTCGGGCTCGCGTGACTGTCGGTGTGAGTTGTCGATGCCATCGAATCGTCTTCGCACGGCGATTCATCCTCGGTCGCTTCGCTTGCTTGCAACTGCGCGGCAAAAACCTGGAACGGCGTCGGCGTGGCGACCGGCGGCACATACTGCGACGTAGGTGCAGGTGCAGGTGCGACCACCGGCGCCTCCGTCAACGGAGCTTGCATAATCGGCGGCTCGATCGGCCATTGCACGACGGGCTCGTGGCTGACTTCGGGCGGCACTTCGAACGCGGCTTCCATGCGCGGCGCATCGGTCGGCGTTTCTATCGCGCGATCAGCCGCAGCATTAGCATTGCCGGTAACACCCAGCGAAGGCACATTCTCATCCGGCGGCAAAGCCGGTTCAACCGCATCCGCTCGCGGCACATCCACACTCGACCGCTCAGCCTCGAACGACGGCGCGGCGTTCGGCGCGCTCGTCACCTTTGCGTTTTCCGTGCCGGTGCTGCGCGCGAGGCTGACGCCCGCAATGTCGGTCCAGCGAGCGGCGTTTTCTGCGATGCTGCGTAGCGTCTCCTGGACGCTGGCGGGTGGCGTAACTTTCTGCGTCGCCGGCATCGGCCGCGTGTAGCTCGGCGGCGGACGGCGCGTGGCCGGCGTCGGCGTGACATCGTTTGAATGCGGTCCAGGCGAGAAACCTTGCCGGGGCGCCGGCGCGCGACTGACTGGAGCCGCCGGGGCCGCCGAGCCTTGAGCCGTCGTCGCAGGACGACCTGCACCGGTCGTTGCATTTCCTGCGGGACCTACGGCCGCATGAGAGCCCGCGCCGCCGGACACTGCTCGCGCCGCCGCTGTCGTGTGCGCCGCAGCTTGCGCCGCTTTACCTGCCGCCCCCACCGCACCCGCCGCAAAGGCAGCACCCGCAGCCAAACCCGCGCCGCCCCCCAAAGATCCCGCCGGCCGTTGTTCACCAGCCGAGCGACGTCCAATCTGCGACGCCCCATCGCGAGCCGCCGCACCGGACGCACCCGACGCAGCGGCGCGCGGCCCAGACTCGCGCAACCATCCAGCCGGCGCGACCGGCTCCGCCGGCATCCATGCCGCCTTGTCCGCTTTAAGTGGTTGCGTCTGCATCGGCACTTGTCGCGGCGGTGTCGTCGCGGCCCCCGTGCGCAGCACCGGCTCAGCCTGTATTGCCTGACGGCGCGGCGTGGCCGCGCCAGCACGCCAGCTCGCCGCAGCGCCACGCGCCGCCGCATCCTTACCCGCCGCGCTCGCCGCGGCGCCGGCCGCAGCCGCGTCGCGTCCACGCGCCGGCGGACGCCAGACCGTCGGGCGCGCATAACGGCCATTGGTTTTAGGCGCCATCGTATTGGTGGCCGGCGAAACATGCGACGGCAAACCATCATCGACGCTGCGATGACGGCGCGCTTCCTCGTCGCGTTTGGCGAGGCCGCGCGACAGGCCGAGGCCGAACGCGCCGTCGGCCCAGGCGGCGAAGTCGCGCCAGCGGAAGTCGATCAGCCACGGCAGGCTGATGAAAAGCAGCGCGAGCGCCGCCAGGGGCGTGCCGATATGCCCGAGCAGATGGCCGAATCCCGCAGCCAGCGCATGGCCGAAGTCATTCACGCCGGCCACGCCGATCAGCGACGCCTCGAGTGTGCAGCTCGCCACCAGCACACAGACGAAGCCGAGCCACAGCCGGATCGTGCCGGGGCCGCGCAGACCCGCGCCGCCCGGCAGTGCCGACTTTACGAGACGCCACAAAAGAGGAATGAACCAGACGGCTGACCCGCCGAACCAGCCGAAAACTACCGTGTGCATACTAGACATCAACGAATGACGGACGCGCAAAAACGCAATCCGTCGAGTTTAAACCGGCGAAGCCCGATGCTTCGAAGGCAGACGCAAGTATGCTTGCGTCAATTGGAAAGCAGACCGGCGCGCGGCCCGCCGTCGGTGAAAAACAACGGCTGGCGGGACAGCCTTCATCCGTCATGTGGCCCGTCCCGATCGAGGCGCTCCGCTCCGCGGTCCGGTTCGCTCATCAGCGACCTCGAGCATCGACCGGACGATCCGCGACTCGTTCATTTCGTGCTGCGGTCGAAGGTCAGCGTGTCGCCGTTGTCGAGCACCAGTTGCATTTGCTGTGGCGCGCGCATCTGCACGCCGGTGCGGTCGATGTGCGTCAGCGCATTGAGATACGCGCCTTCGATCTGTCCGCCGGGCGTCATGCACGCCATGCGCGTGCCGCCCAGCGTGCCGAAGCTCAGCTTGCCGTCTTTCAGCGCGTACGAGCCCATGTAGCGGTTGCAGCCGGAAAAGCCGCTGGCATGGCGCTGGCCGGTCGAGGTGGAGAGCGTGAGCGTGATCGGCGCGTCCTGGTCCGCGGCCGGAATCGCGCGTGCCGTGCCGTCTGCCTGTTTCCAGGCGCTCAGCACCCAGCTGGTGTCGTCGAGCAGTTGCGCGGCGGCGGGATTGAATGGATCGGGCGCGGTGGCTTCCGAGTCGGGATGTTTCGGGATCGCACAGGCGCTCAACAGCGCGGCGACGCTCAACGCGGCGAGGGCGGTGCGCAGATACGGGGTGAAGCGCGCAACACGTCGCGCGGAGGAGCTTTGGAGCATGGCGTCGTTCCTCTTCAAACTGGCGAAGGCGTAAGGGTAACGCACTAAGCTTGCCGCACGCGAGAGCATTGGCGGGCGGAGCGCTTATTCGGTGCGCCGCGGCGCCCTTGCGCGCCGCCGTCGTGCTCCGCCGTTGCCCTTCACGCGCAGATCAGGATGCGGCCGCCGCGAGCAAGGCGCGGCGAGGGGCCCGCATGTTAACATCGTGTTCTACTCAATCCCACCCTCATCCGACTTTTATCTGGAGACCTCATGCAGATCGGCCAACGGATCGGCACGCCCCTTTCTGAATCCGCCACGCGTGTCATGCTGCTCGGCGCCGGCGAGCTCGGCAAGGAAGTGATCATCGCGCTGCAGCGGCTGGGCGTCGAGGTGATCGCCGTCGACCGTTATCCGAATGCGCCGGGCCACCAGGTGGCGCACCGCGCGCACGTAATCGACATGACCGACCGCGCGGCGTTGCGCGCGCTGGTCGAACAGGAGCGGCCGCATCTGATCGTCCCCGAGATCGAAGCGATCGCAACCGACGCCCTCGCCGCCATTGAAAGCGACGGTCTCGCCGAAGTGATCCCGACCGCGCGCGCCACGCAGCTCACCATGAACCGCGAAGGCATCCGCCGTCTCGCCGCTGAGGAACTCGGCTTGCCGACCTCGCCGTACGCGTTCGCCGATTCGCTCGACGAACTGCGCGCGGGCATCGCCAAAGTCGGCTATCCGTGCGTGGTGAAGCCGGTCATGTCGTCGTCGGGCAAGGGGCAGTCGGTGCTCAGAAGCGACGCGGACGTCGAACCCGCATGGCAATACGCGATGGCCGGCGGCCGGGTGAATCATGGCCGCGTGATCGTCGAAGGGTTTATCGACTTCGAATACGAAATCACGCAATTGACCGTGCGCGCCATCGACCCGGCGAGCGGCGAAGTCAGCACCTATTTCTGCGACCCGATTGGCCACGTGCAGGTGGCGGGCGACTACGTCGAATCGTGGCAGCCGCAGCCCATGAGCCCGCTCGCGCTCGAACGTTCGCGCGAAGTCGCGCACAAGGTGACGGCCGCGCTTGGCGGCCGGGGTCTCTTCGGCGTGGAACTTTTCGTGCGCGGCGATGACGTATGGTTTTCGGAAGTGAGTCCGCGTCCGCACGATACGGGGCTCGTCACGCTGTGCTCGCAGCGCTTTTCGGAATTCGAATTGCACGCGCGCGCAATCCTCGGTTTGCCGGTGGATACGTCGCTGCGGGCGCCGGGCGCGTCGGCGGTGATTTACGGCGGGCTCGACGAGACCGGCATTGCGTTCGAAGGCGTCGCCGCGGCGTTGGCGGTGCCGAACGCGGATCTGCGTCTGTTCGGCAAGCCGGAGAGTTTCGTCAAGCGCCGCATGGGCGTGGCGCTCGCCACCGGCGAGAACACCGACGAAGCACGTTCGCGCGCGAAGCAGGCCGCGGCAGCAGTGCGGCCGGTGTCGGCGAAGTAAGTGACGGCGCCGTGCACGGCGAACTGCTGCAGCTGAAGCAATTCGCCGTGACTCGCCCAACCCGCGTGCCCGGCACCCATCGCCGCGCGCAATCTGAATGATTGGGGCTCGTCGAGCCCATCGGAGTAGAGGTACGTATGGCGCTGGAATTGCGCAACAACACGCGGCGCGGTTGGACCAGCCGTCTCGGCGCACTCGGCGTGCTGCTCGCGCTGTGCGTCGGGTTGACGGGCTGCGGCCTCGCGGCTGCGCCGTGCCGGATCGCGTCGGCAGGGTTGAAGATCGTGCCGGTGGTCGGGCATGTGGCCGCCGCGCCGACCGACGCGTGCGCCGACGTGATCGACCCATAACCGGCCCGTCGTCCGCCTTTCAGCCGCAGTTCCAGAGGCGCAACGTGCGGCGCGCCGCCCGTGTTCGATTTGCCGCAACGATCGAGGCATCTCATGAAGAAATGGCTTGTTACAGTCACCACGGCGGCGGGTCTCGCGGCGCTGTACGGCCATGCGTGGGCCGCGCCGTTGCAGTTCTCGGAGATTCAGGCCAAAAACCGTCAGACGCACAAATACACCTGCGCGACCGGCAAGATTCTGCATGTCACTTACTGGAACACGGCGAACGGACAAAGCTTCGCCCTCGTGCCGGTGAAGGGCAAGCAACTGCTGTTCGTCAATACGCTGTCGGCGTCGGGCGCGAAATATCAGGCCGGCAGCTACACATGGTGGACCAAGGGGCCGCGCGCCGACCTGTATGACGCAATGGCCGGCGAAAACGCGCCACCCATGCTCTCCGACTGCATCACCATTAATCGCTGAGCGCGATGCGGCGGCTTTCCCTTCCCATGCCGCCGCTTGTCTCACCGCCTTCCGCTTCGCCGCATTGTCCGCCGGCGCACGCCGTTTCCATTCGAGTAGTAAGCTGTCCCGCATGGCATTTGCCGCCGTGCCACCGCGTCATGCCATCCGTGCCATCCCAGGCACTGTCGGCGTGGCCGGGGTCGTTTTCGATCGTCCGTTTCCGGGCTCCAGCGATGGAGTCACGGCCCGCGTCCGTATCATCAAGCGAGACCCTCAATGAAAGCATCGGACCTGTTCGTCAAATCGCTGGAAGCCGAAGGTGTCGAGTACGTGTTCGGCATTCCCGGTGAAGAAAATCTCGATCTGCTCGAATCGCTGCGCCGCTCGAAAATCCGTCTGATTCTCACGCGCCACGAACAGGCGGCCGGTTTCATGGCCGCCACATATGGCCGTCTCACCGGCCGCACCGGCGTGTGTCTGGCCACTCTCGGGCCGGGCGCGACCAACTTCGTGACCGCCGCGGCGTATGCGCAGCTCGGCGGCATGCCGATGCTGATGGTCACCGGGCAAAAGCCGATCAAGTCGAGCAAGCAGGGGCATTTCCAGATCGTCGACGTGGTGCGCATGATGGAGCCGCTCACCAAATACACGCGGCAGATCGTATCGGTTGCCAATATTCCGGCTGCGGTGCGCGAGGCGGTCCGTCAGGCCGAAGAAGAACGGCCCGGCGCCACGCACCTCGAATTGCCCGAAGATGTCGCGCATGAAGAGGGCGATGGCAAGCCGATTCCGAAAAGCTTCAGCCGCCGTCCCGTGGCCGAGGAAAAAGCCGTGGCGCGCGCGGTCGAGGCGATCACCAGCGCGAAGCATCCGCTCTTGATGATCGGCGCGGGCGGCAACCGCAAGACCACCACCAAGATGCTGCGCGAGTTCGTCGACCAGATCGGCATTCCGTTCTTCACGACGCAGATGGGCAAAGGCGTGATCGATGAATCGCATCCCATGTGGCTCGGCAATGCGACGCTGTCCGACGGCGACTTCGTGCATCGCGCGATCGACCACGCGGACTGCATCATCAACGTCGGCCACGACGTGATCGAGAAGCCGCCGTTTTTCATGCGCAGCGGCGACGCCGGCGAGAAAACGGTGATTCACGTCAACTTCCTCGGCGCGGAAGTGGATACGGTGTACTTCCCGCAGATCGAAGTGGTTGGCGACATCGCCAACGCCGTGTGGCAACTCAAGGAAAGTCTCAAGGAGCGCCAGAAGCATTGGGACTTCACGCGCTTCAAGGAGATCAAGGAGCACTTCGAGGCGCATCTGGCCAAAGGCCAGCACGACGACCGCTTTCCTATGTATCCGGTGCGCGTCGTCAACGACGTGTATGAGACCACGCCGGTGGACGGCATCGTGTGTCTGGACAACGGCATGTACAAGATCTGGTTCGCCCGCTACTACCGCGCGCACGAACCGAATTCGCTGTTGCTCGACAATGCGTTGGCGTCGATGGGCGCGGGCCTGCCGTCCGCGATCGCCACCAAGATCGTGCACCCGGACCGCAAAGTCATGGCCGTGTGCGGCGACGGCGGCTTCATGATGAATTCGCAGGAACTGGAAACGGCGGTGCGTCTGAAGCTGGATCTGGTGATCCTGATCGTGCGCGACGACGCGTTCGGCATGATCCGTTGGAAGCAGGAAAACATGAACTTCCCGGACTACGGCATGACGCTGAGCAATCCGGATTTCGTGGCGTATGCAGAGAGCTACGGGGCGAAGGGACACCGCATCGAATCGGCTGCGGAATTCGCGCCCTTACTGCGCGAATGTTTCGCGACGCCCGGCGTGCATGTGATCGATCTGCCGATCGACTATTCGGACAATGAGCGCGTGCTGAATCGCGAGATCAAGCGGCTTTCGGCGCAATTGTGAACTGTCACGCATCGGATCAAGGAGACGCGTCATGTTGCAAAAGACTTACCCGTACTACCTGGCGAACGTTGCGGTGGCCGCCAACACCGATCTCGAAGTCACCGATAAATTCAGCGGCGAAGTCGCCACCCGCGTCGCGATGGCCGACGCCACCGCGATCGACAAAGCGATCGGCCATGCCGTCGATGCCATGCCCGCCATGCGCGTCTTTCCCCCGTTCAAGCGTCAGGCGGTGCTCGAACATTGCGTGAAGCGCTTTCGCGAGCGCTACGACGAACTGGCGCTCGCGCTGTGCATCGAAGCCGGCAAGCCGATCAACGACTCGAAAGGCGAGGTCACGCGCCTGATCGACACGTTCAAGGTGGCCGCGGAGGAATCGGTGCGCATCGACGGCGAGATCGTCAATCTGGAGATTTCGCCGCGCGCCAAGGGCTATCACGGCTATGTGAAGCGTGTGCCGATCGGACCGTGCTCGTTTATTTCGCCGTTCAACTTTCCGCTGAACCTGACCGCGCACAAGGTCGCGCCGGCCATCGCGGCGGGCGTGCCGTTCGTCTTGAAGCCGGCGAGCCGCACGCCGGTCGGCGCGCTCATCATGGGCGAGATTCTGGCGGAAACCGATTTGCCGAAAGGCGCATTCTCGATTCTTCCCGCGCATCGCGACGGCGCCGATCTATTTACCACCGACGAGCGCTTCAAATTGCTGTCCTTCACCGGCTCGCCCGCTGTAGGTTGGGAGCTGAAAAAGAAAGCGGGCAAGAAGAAGGTGATTCTGGAGTTGGGCGGCAACGCGGCCGCGATCGTCGACGGCGATCAGGGCGAGAAGCTCGATTACGTGGTTGATCGGCTGGCGTTCGGCGCGTTCTATCAGTCGGGGCAGAGCTGCATCGGTGTGCAGCGGATTCTGGTCCACGCGAAGGTTTATGATGCGCTGCGCGAGAAGCTGATCGCCAAGACGAAGTCGCTGGTGATGGGCGATCCGAAAGACGAAAAGACCTTTGTCGGGCCGATGATCTCCGAATCGGAGTCCAAGCGCCTCGCCGGCTGGATGGAAAGCGGGGTGCAGGCCGGCGCGAAAATCGTCGCGGGCGGCAAGGTCGACGGCGCGATGTTCGAGGCTACGTTGCTCGAAGGCGTGAAACGCGACACGGATCTGTATCGCAAGGAAGCCTTCGGGCCGGTGGCGATTTTGGAGCGCTTCGACGATTTCGGCGCCGCGCTCGCGACCGTCAACGACAGCGACTTCGGCCTGCAAGCCGGCGTGTTCACGGATTCGCTCGCGCACGCGCATCGCGCGTGGGATGAACTCGACGTGGGCGGCGTGGTGATCAACGACGTGCCGTCGTTCCGGGTCGACAACATGCCGTATGGCGGCGTGAAGGATTCCGGGCTGGGGCGTGAAGGCGTGCGCTACGCGATCGAGGACATGACCGAGATCCGGTTGATGGTGATGCGCGAGACATGGTGAGACGATGTGGCGGCGTGGCGGCTGAGGGGCATCGGGGCCGCCCGCACGGCCGGACGCGGCATCGCGCGCCGATCGCCGCGCCGCCGATCCAGCTCGCTGTCACGCAACTGTCGTCTCCACCAACTACGCTCGCGAGCGAGGCGCGCCGGTGCTTTGCCGCGATTCGCCGGCGGGTGCGCAGTCTGCCGGCACCCGGCTTTCTCCGCCGTAAGCAGAAAGCCGGCGCATGCGCCATGAGTGTTTTTGCTGAAGTGCTACAATACCGGCCTTTCCGGCGGGTGTTTCCGCCGGCCGGAGCCGGCCGCATTTTTTCCCGCAATATTGACGGGTCCCGTGCGGAACGCCGTGGCTCCGCCTTCATCACAATGCCCTCTGCGGTTCCGACCGCTGCCGCGCGTACGCGCCAAGCGCATTTTTAGCGAAAGCCACCATGTCCGACACAGCCGTCACGCCCAGCACTGCGACTTTTGATCAATTCGGCCTCGCGCCCGATATCCTGAAAGCCGTCAAAGAGTCGGGCTACACCATCCCTACGCCGATCCAGGAGCAGGCGATCCCTGTCGTGCTGGCCGGCCGTGACATGATGGGCGCCGCGCAAACCGGCACCGGCAAGACCGCGAGCTTCTCGCTGCCGATCATCCAGCGTCTGTTGCCGCAGGCGAGCACGAGCGCTTCGCCCGCCCGCCATCCGGTGCGCGCGCTGATCCTCACGCCGACTCGCGAACTGGCCGACCAGGTCGCCGCGAACGTGCAGGCGTATGCGAAGCACACGGCGCTGCGCAGCGCCGTGGTGTTCGGCGGCGTGGATATGAATCCGCAATCCGAGCAACTGCGCCGCGGCGTCGAGATTCTGATCGCCACGCCGGGCCGTCTGCTCGATCACGTGCAACAGAAAACAGCCAATCTCGGCCAGGTGCAGATTCTCGTGCTCGACGAAGCCGACCGGATGCTCGACATGGGCTTCCTGCCGGATCTGCAGCGCATCCTGAACCTGCTGCCGAAAGAACGTCAGACGCTGCTGTTTTCGGCCACGTTCTCAGGCGAAATCAAGAAGCTTGCCGCCACGTATCTGCGCAACCCGCAAACCATCGAAGTCGCGCGCAGCAACTCCACCGCGACCAACGTGACGCAGGTCGTGTACGAAGTGGCGGAGGGCGACAAGACCGGCGCGGTCGTGCAACTGATTCGCGAACGCGGCCTCAAGCAGGTGATCGTGTTCTGCAACAGCAAGATCGGCGCGAGCCGTCTGGCGCGCAGCCTCGAGCGCGACGGCGTGGTCGCGACCGCGATTCACGGCGACCGCACGCAGAATGAGCGGATGCAGGCACTCGACGCGTTCAAGCGCGGCGAGATCGAAGCGCTGGTGGCGACGGATGTCGCCGCGCGCGGCCTGGATATCGCCGAACTGCCGGCGGTGATCAACTTCGATCTGCCGTTCAACGCGGAGGACTACGTGCACCGGATCGGCCGTACCGGCCGCGCGGGTGCTTCGGGTGATGCGTTGTCGCTGTGCAGCCCGAACGAGCGCAAGCAGCTTGCCGATATCGAGAAGCTGATCAAGCGTCCTCTGGACGTGCAACGCCTGACGGTGGAAGCGCCGGTGCGGCATCACCATGAAGAACGCGCGCCGCGTCGTGAACGCAGCAGCGAGGGCCGTGAGGACCGCGGCAGCCGCCGGCGCACGGGTGCGTCGTCGGGTACGTTCGACCGGCCGCATCATCATCGCGCTCAGCCCGTGGATGATTTCTTCCTGAAGCCTTATGAGCCGTCGCCTTCTTCGGTTCGTAAAATCGAGGAGGCCGCCGCTTCCGCTGCGCCGCAAAAGACGGCTTCCAAGCAGCCTTTGGCAGCTCTGCTGGGCGGATTTGGGATGCCGAGGAAGTCGTCGTCTTCTTCCTGATTTTTGGTTCGCTGGAGTGGCTCGGGTGCGGTTCGCCTGGGGCGCGGGCTGGGCTTGCGCCGGTAGTGGGGCCGCCGGCGGCGCGGCAATAGTTCGGGCGCTTCGAAAGCTCGCCCCGCAGCTCGCAAGCGCGCTGGTTGCCGCAGCTAATCTGCTCGATGCACGCCGCGCACGGCGAGATCATTGTTAGGCGTGAACCGCGTTCACGCTGCTGGTAAGCCCACCCGCTTTGCCCATGCCACCGTGGCGGCAGCATAAAAGCCGTCAAGCGTCGTATGGGCCGCAGCGCTTTCCAAGTCGAGCCCAAGATGCTGTGCCGCTGCGCATAGCGCTTCAAGCGGCTTGTCGATATCCAGTGCCGTGGCGCCGTTCTGCTTGCTGAGTTTTTCGCCCTGTTCGTTCGTGACAACGGGCACATGCAAATACTCCGGCGTCGGCACGCCGAGGCAACGCTGCAAATAGATCTGCCGCGCCGTTGAATCCATCAAATCCGCGCCGCGCACGATGTGCGTGATGCCCGCGTCCGCATCGTCCACGACCACCGCCAGTTGATAAGCCCATTGGTCGTCCGCGCGTTTCAGCACGAAATCGCCGACCTCGGTGGCGAGATTCTGCGTCTGCTTGCCCTGCCAGCGATCCTCAAACGTGATGACCGCGCTGTCGCCGTCGGGCACGCGCAGGCGCCATGCGCGCGCCGGTTTGCCGTGCAGGCCGTCGCGACAGGTGCCGGGATAGGCGAGGGTCGTATTGCGCGCGTGCGCGTTGAGCAGCGAGTCGGCGATTTCCTTGCGCGTGCAGCCACACGGATAGATCATGCCGGCGGCCTTCAATTGCTCCAGCCCTTGCTGGTAGCGCGCCGTCAGCGTGCTTTGCCAGACGGGCGGTTCATCGGCATGCATGCCGAAGCGTTCGAGGGTGGCGAGGATGTCTTCGGCGGCGCCCGGCACGGTGCGCGGGCCGTCGATGTCTTCAACGCGAACGAGCCATGCGCCCCGATGAGCGCGTGCGTCCAGCCAGCTCGCGAGCGCGCTCACCAGCGAGCCGAAATGCAACGGCCCGGTGGGCGAGGGCGCGAAACGTCCGCGATAGGTCATGGTCGAGTGGTGGCGTTTTGCGCCGCCACCATCACGCGGCGCGCGCCGCCTTGCTGTCCGGATGGCATTCCGGACACGTCTTGCCCGCCACGTACAACGGCGATTCTTGCGCTTCCTGCGGGACCACCGCGCGGCAACCGAAGCATTGCGTGGTCTTGCTGGGCTCGAGTTGCGGATTGAGCGCGGTGCGGTAGTCGAACACGAAGCAGTCGCCGTGATAATGCGCGCCGCCTACTTCCTCGAAGTACTTCAGAATGCCGCCTTCGAGCTGGTACACGTTCTCGATGCCGACTTCCTTCATGTGGATCGCGGCCTTTTCGCAGCGAATCCCGCCCGTGCAGAACGACACGACCGTCTTGCCTTCCAGGTCGGCGCGATTTTGCTCGATCACTTCGGGAAACTCGCTGAATTTCGTAATGCGGTAGTCGAGCGCGTTGTCGAACGTGCCGACGTCGACTTCGAACGCGTTGCGCGTGTCGAGCATCACGACCGGACGGCCCTGATCGTCGTGACCGCGGTCCAGCCAGTGTTTCAGCGTGGGCGCGTCGACGAACGGCGCGCGGCCGAGCTCCGGCCGGATGGCCGGCTTTTTCATCGTGATGATCTCGCGCTTGAGCTTGACCAGCATGCGGGTGAACGGCTGCTTGTCCGACAGGCTTTCCTTGAACTGCAGATTCACGAACTTGCCGTCGAACAGGGCGTCGTGACGGATGTAGTCGATAAACGCGTCCGTGGCTTCGCGCGTGCCGGCGACGAACAGGTTGATGCCTTCCGGCGCGAGCAGAACGGTGCCCTTCAGGCCAAGCGCGTTGCAGCGTTCCGTGACGAACGGGCGCCAGGCAGCGGTGTCTTCGATAGTCGCGAAATGGTACGAAGAGAGATTGACGATATTCATGAGTGTCCAGCGGTAAGAAGTGGCCGGGCCTTGCGGAAAACGGGGCGCGTTGGGCTGCCCGCCTTCAAACGCCATGCGGCGCGGCCACGTCGAATAGGGCGAAACCCGTATTATCTCTCAACCCGGCGCTTTCCCCGACTCGGCCGAATGGCCAATGGGTTGCGGTAGCGCAAACCGTTCGTGAACTTGCTGCCGATTCGCTTCGCCCGAGCGGCCGTTCGCATGGTCCGCCACCTCAGGAACGCCTGCGCACGCGGCTCGCGCGCTCGCGTCCTAAGCCGATCGGCTAACGCGTGGTTTTGGCCTGAAAACTCCGGAAGGGTGGAGTTACAATGTCGCCCATGTCAGATCCCCGCTTCGTTCATCTCCGCGTTCACTCCGAATTCTCGATTGCCGATGGCATCGTGCGTCTTGACGACATCGTCAAGGCCGCGGCCAAAGACGGCCAGGGCGCGCTCGCCCTCACCGATCTCGGCAACGCATTCGGCCTCGTCCGTTTCTACAAGGAAGCCCGCGGCAAAGGGGTCAAACCCATTGCCGGCTGCGACGTCTGGATCACCAATCCAGACGACCGCGACAAGCCTTCCCGTTTGCTGCTGCTGGTGAAAGACCGGCTCGGCTATCTGAACCTGTGCGAACTGCTCAGCAAGGCGTCGCTCACGAATCAGTATCGCGGTCGCGCGGAGATCGAGGCCGGCTGGCTCGAATCCGGCCTGGGCGCTGGGCTGCTTGCATTGTCCGGCGCGCAGCAGGGCGACATCGGCCTCGCGCTCGCGGCGGGCAATGAAGAAGCGGCCAAACGCAACGCGTTGCATTGGGCGAAGGTGTTCCCGGGCGGTTTCTATATCGAGTTGCAGCGCTGTGGTCTGCCGGGCGGCGAGCAGTACGTGCAGCAGGCGGTCGCGCTCGCGGCGTCGCTGAAATTGCCGGTGGTCGCCACCCATCCCATGCAGTTCATGACGCCGGACGACTTCACCGCGCACGAAGCGCGCGTGTGCATTTCCGAAGGCGACATTCTGGCGAATCCGCGCCGCTCGAAGCGCTTCACGTCCGAGCAGTACTTCCGCACGCAGGAAGAGATGGCGGCGCTGTTCGCGGACATTCCGTCGGCGCTTGCCAACTCGGTTGAAATCGCCAAGCGTTGCAACCTCACGCTCGAACTCGGCAAGCCCAAGCTGCCGCTGTTCCCGACGCCCGACGGCATGTCGCTCGACGACTACCTCGTGCATCTGTCGAAAGAGGGCCTCGAAAAGCGTCTCGAACAGTTGTATCCGGATGAAGCCGAGCGCACTGCGCAACGCGCGACGTATTACGAGCGCCTCGAATTCGAGTGCGGCACGATCATCAAGATGGGCTTTCCCGGCTACTTCCTGATCGTGGCGGACTTCATCAACTGGGCGAAGAACAACGGCGTGCCGGTTGGACCGGGCCGGGGCTCGGGCGCGGGCTCGCTGGTCGCGTACGCGCTCGGCGTGACCGACCTCGATCCGCTGCGCTACAACCTGCTGTTCGAACGTTTCCTGAATCCGGAGCGGGTGTCCATGCCCGACTTCGATATCGACTTCTGCCAGCACGGCCGCGATCGCGTGATCCAGTACGTGAAGGAAAAGTACGGCGCGGACGCGGTGTCGCAGATCGCCACGTTCGGCACGATGGCGGCGAAGGCGGCGGTGCGCGACATCGGCCGGGTGCTCGATCTCGGCTACATGTTCACGGACGGCATCGCCAAGCTGATTCCGTTCAAACCGGGCAAGCATGTCACCATCGCCGACGCGATGAAAGAAGAGCCGCTCCTGCAGGAGCGTTTCGACAACGAAGACGAAGTGCATCAGCTGCTCGAACTCGCGCAGCGCGTGGAAGGCCTGACGCGTAACGTCGGCATGCACGCGGGCGGCGTGCTGATCGCGCCCGGCAAGCTGACGGATTTCTGCCCGCTGTACACGCAGGGCGATGAAAGCGGCGTCGTGAGCCAGTACGACAAGGACGACGTCGAAGCCGTCGGCCTCGTGAAGTTCGACTTCCTGGGTCTGACCACGCTGACGATTCTCGACTGGGCCGAGCGCTATATCCGCCGCCTCGATCCGTCCAAGCAGGACTGGTCGCTCGCGCAGGTGCCGCTCGACGACCCGGCGTCGTTCTCGATCCTGAAGAAAGCGAATACGGTCGCCGTGTTCCAGCTGGAAAGCCGCGGCATGCAAGGCATGCTGAAAGACGCGCAGCCTGACCGTTTCGAGGACATCATCGCGCTGGTCGCGCTGTACCGTCCGGGCCCAATGGACCTGATCCCGAGCTTCTGCGCGCGTAAGCATGGCCGCGAAGTGGTGGAGTATCCGGATCCGCGTGTCGAACCTGTTCTGAAAGAGACCTACGGCATCATGGTCTACCAGGAGCAGGTGATGCAGATGGCGCAGATTATCGGCGGCTACTCGCTGGGCGGCGCCGACTTGCTGCGTCGCGCGATGGGTAAGAAGAAGGCCGAGGAAATGGCCGAGCACCGCGAGCTGTTCCGCCAGGGCGCCTCGAAAAACGGGCTGACCGGCGAGAAAGCCGACGAAATCTTCGACTTGATGGAGAAGTTCGCGGGCTACGGCTTCAACAAGTCGCACGCGGCCGCGTATGCGCTGCTCGCGTACTACACCGCGTGGCTGAAGGCGCACCATCCGGCGGAATTCATGGCGGCGAATATGTCGCTCGCCATGGACGACACGGACAAGGTCAAGATCCTGTTCGAAGACTGTCTCACGAACAAAATGGCGGTGCTGCCGCCGGACGTCAATCTGTCCGCGTACCGCTTCGAGCCGGTGGCCGAGCCTGATGGCAAGCGCTCGAAAACGATCCGTTACGGACTCGGTGCAATCAAGGGCAGCGGCCAGAACGCGATCGAGGAAATCCTGCGCGCGCGTGAAGAAGGTCCGTTCATCGACATCTTTGATTTCTGCAACCGGGTCGATCGCCGCATCGTCAATCGCCGCACGGTCGAAGCCTTGATCCGCGCCGGCGCGTTCGACACCTTGCATGCGAATCGCGCGCAACTGATCGCGTCCGTCTCGCTCGCCATGGAAGTCGCCGAGCAGGCGAGCGCCAATGCGCTGCAGGCGGGTTTGTTCGACATGGGTGACGCTCCCTCGCAAGGTCACGAACTGGTCGACGAGCCGGAGTGGCCGGAAAAGAAAAAGCTGCAGGAAGAGAAGGCCGCGCTCGGCTTCTACCTGTCGGGCCATCTGTTCGACGCGTACAAAGACGAAGTGCGCCGCTTCGTGCGCCAGAAGATCGGCGAGCTGAAAGAAGGGCGCGACAAGCTGGTTGCGGGTGTGATCGCGTCGCTGCGCACGCAGATGACCCAGCGCGGCAAGATGCTGATCGCGCTCCTCGACGACGGCACCGGCCAATGCGAAGTCACGGTGTTCAACGAGACGTTCGAAGCGCACAAGCAGCTGTTCAAGGAAGACGAACTGCTAGTCGTGCAGGGCCAGGCGCGTAACGACGCGTTCACGGGCGGCATCCGCTTCACCGTCGACACCGTCATGGATCTCGGCCGCGCGCGCTGCCGTTACGCGGAGGCGGTGAAGGTGCAGATGAACGGCAATGCGGACGCGCTGGCGTTGCGTCGCGTGCTTGAGGCGCATAGCGCCGGCAAAGACGAGCCGCAAGCGGCAGCGGCGCCGGCGGCTTCATCGCGTGGTGGGAACGGCGGTGGCCGTAATGGTGGCGGCTATGGCGGGGGTGGCCAGCGTCAGGCGGTACAGATTCCGAATGGGCTTGCCGTGCAGGTGGTCTATCGCAGCCAGAATGCGGAAGGTGAAATGCGTCTGGGCGACGCATGGCGTGTGAAGCCGACCGACGAACTGCTCGCGGCCTTGCGTGGCGAGTTCGCGGGAAGCTCGATCGAGATCGTCTATTGATCGGTGGTGGCGCCCGCGGCACTGGCGCGGGCAGAGCTGATGGCGCACTGTGCGCGTCGAAGCATTGCGGAGCGAATGACGTTGCGCATGCCCGTTATCAGGCGGAGATCACTGGCGCGGGCGCCCGGCGTCGCGGCAAGGCTGCTGGCGTTTGGCGACGCACGTGCCGACGCCTACCGCCGCGCCTTCTCCCCCAACCGCGCCAGCTTCAAAAACCGGTAATACACCGTCTCCGCATTGAACACCGCGATCATAAAACCGGCACGGCCGTCCATAAATCCACGGCGCAGCAAGTAAGTCCGCACGAAGGCCCACGCGCCGCGCCCGAGCGCCTTGCCGAAGCTGCCGCGCTGACCCGCCGCATGACGTTGCTCGGCGCCTGCTGTCGAATACGCATCGAGCTTGCGCAACACGCCTTCGAAGTCCTCGTAGGAGTAATGCATCAGCTTTCCGGTGAGGCGCTGGGCCGGTGTATCGAACACCAGCCGCTCGTGCACCAGGTCATCGGAGAAACGCGCCGCGCCGCGTTTGAAGAGGCGCGGAATCCAGTCGGGATACCAGCCGCTGTGATGAATCCAGTGGCCGCAAAAGCTCGACAACCGGTCTACCGCGTAGACATCGGCGGTGGGGGCGGTAAGCGCCGCGCGAATCGCCGCCGCCAGTTCCGGCGACACGATCTCGTCGGCGTCGATTGAAAGAATCCAGCTGGTGCTGAGCGCGTCGACCGCGCGATTCTTTTGCGGGCCGAAGCCCGGCCAGTCGGTCTCTTCGATCACGCGGGCGCCGTGCGCGTGGGCGATCTCGGCGGTGCCGTCGGTGCTGCCGCCGTCGATCACGACGATCTGATCGGCGAAGGCCACGGCTTGCAGGCATTCAGCCAGCCGCGCCGCCGCGTTTTTGGTGATGATGGCGACGCCGAGGGTGGTTTCTTGCATACCTGAGTAGCGTGAGGGCGGAATGACGGAACGAATCGCGCAAGCGGGTGGCGCCAGGCGAGTGGCACGAGGAGTATACACAGCCAGCCTCTATCCGCCGACGCCCACCCCCAACCGTTTACAATGCTCTTTTTTGATATTCCGCCCGGCCGGCATTCCGTCCGCCGTGCGGTTGCCGTTCCGCATTCTCAGAGGATTCCTTGAGCGCGAAGCCAACGTTAAGCAAACCCATCGGTTCAGGTGAGGCGTCATCGGCCGCCGTCGTCTTTAAACGGCTATGGCCGTATATCAAGCCGTTGATGTGGGTTCTCCTCGGCGCAATCGTCGCGATGGCCGTCAGCGCCGCGACCGACGCGGCGATCCCCGCCTTGCTCAAGCCCCTGCTGGACAAGGGCTTCGGCGCGCATGCCAACGACAAGACCAAGTGGTTCGTGCCGGCCGCGGTGATCGGCCTCGCACTGGTGCGCAGCGTGTCGCAATACGCGTCCGGGTATCTGCTTGCCTACGTGACGAACAAGATCCTGCTCGATCTGCGCCTGAAGATGTTCAGCCGCATGATTCACACGAGCGTCGCGTTCTTCCAGCGCGAAACCGCGAGTACGGTGATCAACGCGATCGTCTTCGAGGTGAACCAGATTCTCAACGTGCTGCTGAGTGTGCTGGTCACGCTGGTGCGCGATTCGCTCACCGTGGTCTTCCTGCTCGGCTATCTGTTCTATCTGAACTGGCGTCTGACGCTGATCGTCGCGGTGCTGCTGCCGGCGATCGGCTGGCTGGTCGGCAAGATCAACCGCCGGTTGCGTCGTTTGAACCGCGAGCATCAACTGCTGACCAATGAACTGTCGTACATCGTCGAAGAATCGGTGGGCGGCTACAAGGTCGTCAAGGTGCACAACGGCGAGCAGTATGAGATGAACCGCTTCGAGGCGATGAGCAAGCGTCTGCGCGGCTATGCCATGCGCATGACCGTGTCCGGCGGCCTCGCGCAGCCGCTGACGCAGTTCCTCGCGTCGATCGCGCTCGCCGTCGTGATTACGATCGCGGTGGTGCAGTCGTCGTCGGATCAGACCACGGTCGGCGGCTTCGTCGCCTTCGTCACGTCGATGCTGTTGATCATCTCGCCGCTCAAGCATCTGATGGACGTGAACCAGCCGCTGCAACGCGGCATGACGGCGTGCGAGCTGATCTTCGGTCTGATCGACGAGCCGTCCGAACCGGAAGGCGGCGGCAAGCCGCTCGAGCGCGCGCGCGGCGAAGTGGAATTCCGGGGCGTCTCGTTCAACTACAGCACCAACGCCACGCACAACCGCCACACGCTCGACCAGGTGTCGTTCAGAGTGGCGCCGGGCGAAATGGTCGCACTCGCGGGTCCGTCGGGCAGCGGCAAGACCACGCTGGTGAATCTGCTGCCGCGCTTTTTCGATCCGACCGGCGGCCAGATCCTGGTCGACGGCGTGGCGATCCCCGAATACGACCTGCACGCATTGCGTAGTCAGATCGCGATGGTGAGCCAGGACGTGGTGCTGTTCAACGACACGGTCGCGAATAACGTCGCGTACGGCCAGGCCGCCGATCCTGACAAGGTCAAGGCGGCGCTGCGCGCGGCCAACTTGTGGGACACCGTCGAGGCAATGCCGAAAGGCATCGATACGCTGGTCGGCGACAACGGCCTGATGCTCTCGGGTGGCCAGCGGCAGCGTCTGGCAATTGCGCGCGCAATCTACAAGGATGCGCCGATCCTGATCCTCGACGAGGCGACCTCGGCGCTGGATTCCGAGTCCGAGCGCCACGTGCAGGCCGCGCTGGAAACTTTGATGAAGGGCCGCACGACACTCGTCATCGCGCACCGTCTGTCGACCATCGAGCGCGCCAACCGCATCCTGGTGATGGAAGCGGGGCGGATCGTCGAGAGCGGTAGCCATCGCGAACTGCTGGCGCAAGACGGACTGTATGCGCATCTGCACCGCATCCAGTTCCAGCAGACCGCGGCCTGAAGCACGACACGTCAATCCGCCATTCGGCTCTCCCTTCACGCGGTCCGCTAGCCGGACCGCGCGTGACCGACCCCCTTAACATTTGACGAGGCGCAGGCGCGCGCTGTCTGAATGAAGAAACTTGGACTCTCCAGTAACGCCTTGCGGCACAGCGGCGGCCTCGAGCGCTACGCCATGGATCTGGTGCGCGGCCTCGCCGCGCTCGGCGTGGAGCCGGCTTTCTTCGCGCGTCGGTTCGACGCGTCGCTGCCGGAATGCAAGTTGGTCGAGCCGCATCGCATCAACGTCTCGTTCCTGCCGGGCAAGCTGCGCGACCGCTGGTTTTCGTGGCGCTTGCGCGCGGCGCGGCGCGCGGCGCACGTCGATGTGCTTATTGGCTGCAACCGCGTCGACTCGTCCGAGGTGGCGATCTGCGGCGGCACGCACCTCGGGTTCTTGCGGGCGACGGGGCGCGCGCAGAAGCGTTCGGACCGCTTGCAGATTGCGCTCGAGCGCCGCCAGTACGAACGCTCGAAGGTCGTCGTGGCGCATTCGCAGTTGATGCACGACGAACTGCGCGAACTGTACGGTGTCGACGAGGCGAAGATCCGTGTGCTGTATCCGCCCGTGGACGGCACGCGCTTCGCGCCGACCGATGCCGCGACGCGCTCCACCTTGCGTCACAAATATGGTTTCGCCGACAACGAGATCGTCCTACTGTTCCCGTCGAGCAGCCACGAGCGCAAGGGGCTGCCGCTCATCGAAGCCGCATTGCGCGACACGTCGCTGCCCGTGGTGGTGGCCGTGGCCGGGCGGCCGCCCGCGCGCACATCCGAGCGGCTGCGCTATATCGGCTATGTGAAAGAACTCGCGGAGTGTTACCAGGCTGCGGACTTCACGATCCTCGCATCCACGTATGAGCCGTTTGGGCTGGTCGGTATCGAATCAGTGATGTGCGGCACGCCGGTCATTTTCCCGTCGAGCATTGGCTGCTGCGATGCGATCGCCCCGCATGCGAAATTCGTGTTCGCGCCGAACGCCCTGGCCGACCTGCGCGCCACTCTCGAACGGGCAGTGCGCGCGCATCGCGACGGCACGCGTCGCGCGTCGCCGGAACTCGCCCGCGACGCGGTGCTTTATGACGCAAGCGTGACCGCTCACGTGAGCGCGCTGTTGACGCTGGCTCGGCAGATCGACGCCGCGCGTTAGAGACCGCCACGCCCTTGTCACAGAAGGGGCGGGCGGGCCGCCTGGCGCGGTTTTACGTCGTTTCCGCGGCAGGGGCGCATGTTATAATTTCAAGCTATCAACGCTCGAACTCAACTCGAGCCGAACACCCACTTATTTCATCGAGCTTTCCATGCCGGCCTGGACAGGCGGTGGGCAAAAGGCGGCGCGTCCCGAGCCGCGCCAGCCCGCCGCGACGGGGCCGTCGCCGCTGCACTGGAGGCCTTCGGGAAGAATACCGCTGGAGATTGTGCATGGCGAACGCGACCTCGCGCCGGGTATCGGCGTACAGCAAGATCGCGGCGGGAACCCACGCGCCGATGAGCCTATGAGTCGGCTTGCCGGGCGTCTTCGTATTTTTGCGCGGGCCATCCCGCGACTGCTGATCAAGCCATTGCGCCGCGAGCCACGGCACCCGCGCCGTATCCTGATTGCGCATCATCTATTGCTGGGCGACACGCTGCTGCTCACGCCGCTGCTCGCCAAGTTGCGCGCGCAACATCCGCAAGCGCAAATCGTTCTCGCCTGTCCGAAGGCGATCGTTCCGCTGTATGCCGGGCGGCCTTTCGACGTCACTGCCTTGCCGTTCGATCCGCGTGATGTGAAGTCGGTGCGCGACGTTTTGCTTTCCGGACCTTACGACCTCGGCATGGTGCTCGGCGACAATCGTCATAGCTGGCTTGCGTTGGGCGCGGGCTGCCGCTGGATCGTCGGACATGCAGGCGATCGGCCGGCCTGGAAGAACTGGCCACTCAACCGTGGCGTGCCGTATCCCGACACGGCGGCGGCCTGGGCCGACCTCGCCGCGGAACTGATCGACGGGCCGCCGCCGCGCGCCTACCGGCCGAGCGACTGGAGCGCGCCGCAACACGCGGCGCTGCCCGAACCGTCGCTGCTGACGAAGCCTTACGTCGTGCTGCACCCGGGCGCGAGCACCAGCGTCAAACGCTGGCCCAACGCGCGCTGGCGCGAGCTTGCGCAACGCGTGGAAGCGCTCGGCTATCTGCCGGTATGGACCGGCGGTCCGGGCGAAGCGGAACTGATTCGCGCGATCGACCCGGACCCGCATCATCCGAATCTGGCGGCGCGGCTCGGGCTCGGCGAGTTATGGCATCTGTTTGCCGGCGCGCAAGCCGTGGTTTGTCCCGATACCGGCGTCGCGCATCTGGGGCGTCTGATTGGGGTGCCGACCCTCGCGCTGTTCGGGCCGGGCAACGCGCTGATTCACGGCGCGGGCCGCTATTGGCGCGAGGTGCCCTTCGTGCCGATTACGATCGCCGATATGCCGTGTCGCGATCAGCCATTTATTTTCCGCCGCGAGGTAGCATGGGTGCGCCGCTGTGATCGCAACGAGACGACCTGCGTCGCGTGGCGCGGTGACCATGCCGACTGTATGGGCCGGCTGTCGGTCGAGTCGGTATACAACGCATTGCAAAATGTTCTGGTGAAAGTGTAATGACTCACACGGCTGCGCGAGTGGAGCGCGTGTTCTGGGTTGCCTGTCCGGTCATTCTGTTTGTGGTGATGTTCGGCCACATGACGGCGATCGTCTTCAATGCGCTCGCCCTGATGGCGCTCGGCGTGGTGGCGGCGGCCTGGTCGCCGGACCGGCCCTCGCTATGGCACTGGCCACTGGCGCTGCCTATCGCGGGCTGGGCCGCGTGGAGCCTCGCCTCGGTCGCGTGGTCCATGTATCCGATGATCAGTCTGCACGCGTGGTGCGACGAAGTGCTCTATCCGCTGGTGTCGTTCTGGGGCTTCTGGCTATTCGGCACCCAACTGCGGCGGCCCGAGCCCGTGGTGGCCGTCAACTGGATCGCCTGCGTGGCGGTCGCCTTGATCAGCGCGCTCAATTGGGGGCATCTGCAGCCGCCCACCGCCAATACCTTCCCAATGCACTTCTATAACCGCGTCGGCCACACCAGTACGCTCGCGGTATTTGCGATGGCGCTCTTCGCGGGCTTCTTGCTGCGGCCGCGTTGGCGCGTGATCGGCGCGAGCGGCATCGTGCTGTGCCTGTTCATCGGACTGGCAACGCTCAACCGGTTCTTCTGGCCGGCGGCCGCCGCGACGTTGCTGGTCGCGCTGTTCCCGCTGTACCGGCGTCGCCTGCCGCTGGCGTTGCTGGTCATCGCCGTGGTGGGCGCGGCCGGTGTCGGCACGCTCGAACTCAGTTCCCGCTTGCGCACGGCGGCTCTGCCCCCTGCCACGCAGTTACACGATCTGGCGATCGAGGGTCATCAGGTCTATGTGCCAGGCTCGCTGTCCGCGATCGGCGACACGGTATCGGCCGACACGCGTCCGAAGCTGTGGGCGTTTTATATCGGCGAGGCCGAGCGTCATGCGTGGGTCGGCGTGGGCTTCGGCAAGCCGCTGCCGGGTATCGTCTATCGCAGCGAAATGCCGGCCAGTTTGCTGGCGGTCGAACCGCAAGCGCTAACGCACGCGCACAACCTGTTCATCAACACATGGCTGCAGACGGGATTCATTGGCGTGGTGCTGCAGACCGTGCTGTTGCTGTGCCTCGTCGCGCGTTTCTGGCGGCTGCGGCGGGTCAAGCCCTGGCTGTGCGCCGCGGGCATTGCGCTAGTGGCCGGCATGATCGCGAAAAATACGACGGACGATTTCATGTGGCAGACCACCATGCTCGCGTTCTGGGCTTTCGCGGGCCTGCTGCTGGGCTGCGCGGAGCAGGCTCGCGCGCCAGGCGGAACGTCGACCGAGACTGCACGTGGGCAATCCACGGTGGCACGCAGTGAACAGCGGCGCGAAGCGCCGACAGCAGAGTTGGGCGAATAACCTTGATGACGAACGTGAACCCTCACTCTATTGAAGCTGACCGCACCCCGCTGCGCATCCTGTTTCATATCAACGATTTCGGCAAAGGCGGCACCGAGACCGCGTTGCTATCGTGGTTGAAGACGCTCGACCGGCGGCTGTTCGCGCCGAGCCTGTCGGTGGCGTATCCGACCGACGACCTGGCGTTCTGGCGCGCGCAGTCGATTCCCGATGACGTGCCCGTCCACGTGCTCGCCTCGTCGAAGTGGATGTACGCGCTGCATCAGGCGGCGCGCGGGCGCAAGCTGGGGGCCGGCGAGAAGTTGTTGCACAAGCTGTTGACCTACGGCGTGATCCGGCCGCTGGCGGCGCTGCGTATGCGGCGCCTCGCGAAGCAGCACGATCTGGTCTGCGATTTCGATTTTTCGCTGCGTCATATGGCGGGCAGTTGCAATGTGCCCTGGTTCGGTGTGAACCATTTCAGCCTCGCGGCTCGGCTCGGCGGCAAGAGCGAGCGGTACATCGCCCGGCGTGTGAGGCACTATGCGCGTTACTCGGCGATCACCGTGCTGATCCCTGCCATGCTGGACGAGGCGCGCGAACTCTTTTCGACGGCCGGCCAGGACATGGACATTGTCGAATTGCCGAATGTGATCGACGTCGACGCGCTGCGGCACGCAGCGCGCGCGGAGATCAAGCGTCCGGCTGAATCATTCATCGTTTCCGTGGCGCGTCTGGACGAAGGTCAGAAGGACCACAAGACCTTGCTGCGAGCCTACGCCCAGTTACGAGAGCGCGGCCGCTGCGAGGCGGCGCTCGTCCTGATCGGCGAGGGGCGGGACCGGCGCGAGCTCGAGCAACTCGCCGACGCACTGGGGATCGGTGCATCGGTGCAGTTTCTTGGCTTCTGTGCCAATCCGCTGCCCTATATCCGGCAGGCAGAAATGCTCGTCTTGAGCAGCCGCTACGAGGGTTGCGCCGTGGTGCTCGGCGAGGCGATGGCGCTCGGCACGCCGGTGCTGTCGGCGGATTGCCCGACCGGTCCGCGAGATATGCTGGAAGGTGGCAAGGCCGGCCTGCTGGTGCCGGTCGGCGACGTGGACGCGATGGCGCTTGCCATCGAGCGCCTGCTGACGGACACCGAGCTGCGCCGGAGTCTCGCGCAAGCCGCGCTGCAAAAGGTCGAGACGTTCACGCCCCCACGCGCCAATCAGCGGATGCTGGAGTTGGCGTTGCGCCTGCTGGCGAAGCACGACTCGCCGTCGGGCGTGCAAACAGCTCACTGAAGCGCAAATCAGCGCAAGCCAGAGATTCACACGCCGCCGGTCACCAGCGGCAACACCGTCAGGTCTGGATGCGTGCCTTCCACGATGCTGCGTCCCACGTGTATGCCTTCATAGAGGGCTTCGTCTTCGCCGGCGAAGCTCTCTTCGCCGTCGGGGTGAAATGGCACCGCGTGGCCGGGAATGGCCGGATCCGCGCCCGGATGGCAAACGTAGCCGATATACGTGTAGCGTTTATTCGCCGCGGTCGGCGTGTGCCCTTCCTTGGGCGGGTTTTTCAGAAACGGCGCTACGTGAATCTCGAAACCCTCGTATTCCACCATTTGCCAGGGTGCGGTTTCATCGGCCATGGCCGCCTCCGTCTAGTCACGTGCTTGTCAAAAAGTCTAGGTGATTTCAACGTAAAGCGCGTTCAAAACGGATACGGCTAAACCATTACTGCTTGATGGCGCCGAGCTGTTTGAGCAGCGTCAGATTGTCTTCGAGATGCCAGTTTTCGACGATGCGGCCGTCCTTCACGCGATACAGGTCGAAGGCCTGGAAGTCGACGGTCTGGCCGGTGCCTTTGAGGTTCTGGAACTGCCCGGTGAAGTGACCACGGAAATGCAGGTGAACCGAGGCGCGGTCGCCGGCCACCACGAGGTCGTCGATTTCCGCGTGCAGGTCGGGCACCGCCGCGCGAAAACCCTTCGACGCTTGCAGCGGACCTTCAGGGCCTTGCGGGCGTCCATCCGGCAAGGTGCGGTCGACAAAGACGGGCGACAGCGCGAGCTTCGCGTAGGCTTCGTCGCCGGTGTTCCAGAAGGCGGCGTAGCGGCGCGCGGTCCGCACGACTTCAGCGCTTTGCGCCGAGTTCGACGCAACCGCGACGTGGTGTGGCACGGGCAGGTCCGCGTCGCTTGCGGCGTGGGCGCTCAAGGCGCCGGCGAGGCTCGCGGCGAGCAGCAGATGACGGGCGATTCGGGACAGGGAAGAGGTGGACATGGCGCGTTCCAGAGAGCGTTGAAGTGGATGAAGCGCATTCTCCAGCGTAAGGCCGTGTTTGATAATCGGTCTGTCGCTTAAAGGATTTGCTATCCATATTTGAAAATCAGCCGTTCGGTGCTGAGTGCGCGAACGAAGTAACAGAGTCCGTCGGGCCGACCGCGCGACGTCTATCGTCAGATAGAATGGTGCGCTTTGCCCGTACACGACTCTGCCCATGTGGTTCAAAAACCTTCAGCTTCACCGTCTTCCCGCTCCGTGGTCCGTCACCCCAGAACAGATGCAGAAGTGGCTCGCGCCGCACGCGTTCGCGCCCGGCAACAGCGTCGAGATGCAAAGCCATGGCTGGGCATCGCCGCGCGATAACGACTCGCTGGTGTACTCGCTCAATGGCCAGATGTTGCTGGTGTTTCGCGCCGAAAAGAAACTGCTGCCGGCGTCGGTCGTCACGCAAGTGACCAAGGAACGCGCGCTCGAACTCGAGGATCAGCAAGGCTTCAAACCCGGCCGCAAGCA
The DNA here is from genome assembly GCF_046027915.1 of Paraburkholderia sp. RL17-347-BIC-D. Taxonomy (NCBI): domain Bacteria; kingdom Pseudomonadati; phylum Pseudomonadota; class Betaproteobacteria; order Burkholderiales; family Burkholderiaceae; genus Paraburkholderia; species Paraburkholderia sp. RL17-347-BIC-D. The sequence goes on along the minus strand of NZ_JARESS010000016.1, from coordinate 105,664 downwards.
AATGCGCGAACTCAAGGAACAGGTCACCGACGAACTGTTGCCGCGCGCCTTCAGCATTCGCCGCGACACGCGCGTGTGGATCGATTGCAAGAACGGCTGGCTCGTGATCGACGCCGCTTCGCAAGCGGTCGCCGATGAAGTGCGCGGCCTGCTGGTCAAGTCGATCGATCAATTGCCGCTCGGCACGGTGCGCGTCACGCACTCGCCGGTCGCGGCCATGACCGAATGGCTGCTCTCAGGCGTTGGTCCCGCCGGCTTCACGCTCGACCAGGACACCGAATTGCGCTCGCCCACGGAAGGCAACGCGACCGTGCGTTATGTGGGACATACTTTGGATGCCGAAGATATGCGCCGTCATATCGAAGCCGGCAAGCAATGCATGCGGCTCGCGATGACGTGGAACGATCGCGTGTCGTTCGTGCTGACACCGTCGCTGACGATCAAGCGCATCGCGCCGCTCGACGTGCTGAAGGAAGCGAGCGACCCCACCGCGCAAAACGACGACGAACGCTTCGACTCGGACGTCACGTTGATGACCGCCGAGCTCGACCGCATGTTGAGCGATCTGCTCGACGCATTGGGCGGCGAGCAGGGCGGCGAAGCGATGCCGCAAGCCAGGGCGGCGTAAGCAGCTTCTGGTTTTCTGGTTCGTTGCAGGCCGGCGCGTTGAAGTCTATCCGCGCCGGCCTTTTTCATGCCTGATCGATTGATCGCGAAAGCGCATCGGCATGAGCGGCACAAAGACGCTTGAGCGAGGCACGGCGAATGTGCGCTTTCGCTTCGTGGTTCACGGGGGACCGTTGCGCGTCCACGCCGCGAAAATGGTTAAGATGGCGATCAGCAGAACGCATCAGTCACGGAGGACTCGCAATGGTTCGTCTGGTCATGATTCTGTTGGGCGTCGATTATCTGCGCACGCGCTGGCGATCGTTGCGGATCGTCGGTTGCATCAGTGTGCTGTTCGGCGTCTTCGTGTTCAGCGACGCGCTCGATGGCGCGCTCTATTTTCCCATCACCCCGTTCGTCTCGTTGCTGTTGCTCGAAGGCCTCGCCACGCTGGCCGTCGCCTGGACCGGCATGGGCGGGCAACGCACGCTGCGCTATGTGAAGGGCATCGGGTTCACCAGCGCGGCCGCGCTGATTCTGGTCGGCCACCAGCACGGCAACTTCATTCTGTCGATGATCTTCGGCACGCTCTTTCTCGCCGATGGCCTCCTGCAGATCGTCTCGGCCAAAGTGGTTCGCTTTCGCACGTGGCGGCTCGCGATGATCGGCGGCGCCGTCGAAATCGCGCTGGCAATCTTCTTCTATCAACCCTATCCGACTCACTACGTCGGCACGGTGCCGTACTGTGTCGGACTCGGCCTGATCTTTGGCGGATGGAACATGATCCTGCTGAGCGCGCGGGTGCGGCGGCTCGCGACGAACCCCGCGGTGGTCGCGAGTAATTCCGCGGCGGATGCCGGCATTGCCGCGGCGAGCGCGCTCGCCGCGAGCCGTCTGATTGCACATGAATGGGACGGCCCGCCCGCCGCCGACGAAGCCGCTTTGACCGTGCACGTGTGGACGCCGGTCGGTTCGGCCAAGGGCGAAGCACGTCGGCAATTGATCGTGGATCGCTATATCGCGGCGGTGGATCGCAACGGCGTGATATCGACCGGCCATGCCGCGCTCGAATCGCCCGAGGGCGTCTACATTAGCCTGTATCCGGGTGTCGAGATCGATCGTTCGCCCGACGACTTCGCGCGGCTGCTGCGCGCCACGCGCGAGAACGACGTGCCGGGGCTATTCCAGCCCGATTACCCGACCGAATCGAAAGCGTGGTGTCCGTCGACGGTTCAGGTGCGCATCCGCAACTACGATCCGGTGCGCTTGCGCCGCTTCTGGGACACGTATCGACAGGACACGACGTACAACCTCACGCATCGCAACTGTTCGAGCAGTGTCTCGCGCGCCCTGGAGGCGGCGATCGAAGGTGCCTCGTCGCGTGTGTGGGGCGACCTCGGCGGCTGGCAGCCGTTTCTGCGCGTGATCTCGACACCCGAACTGTGGGTCGCCGCGCAAGTGCGCAAGCGAGCCGCGACGATGGCGTGGACACCCGGCCTCACGCTCGACTACGCGCGCGCTCTCAGCATGCTGGCCGACCCGCGGCCTTCGGGGTGGGTCAAGATGGCGCGCCTCGCGGTGCGCAGAATGGTTCGCTCACGTCAGCAATGGCGCGAAGAAGCCCGTCACGCGCACGTTGCCGACGACGCGGCGCGCGGCACGGTGCGCGAATGACGCGCGCTCGGCGCGAGCGCTGCCCAACTTCGGCATCACGGTAAAAATGGCAATCGCATCAACAGCTTGCGGTTTTTGCCGGATAGTTATGCACAGATTTGCGAACAGAATCTGTTGATAACTTCTCCCGCGCGACGCCGCGGCCAAATGAGTGCTTTCAACCAATATGGCGGGTGTATGCTGAACCCGTCAGTTTGTCGTGCAGAGCACTCGACCACACCGCAAGCCGGCCGTGGCTCATTAGGATCAAAACCGCGCCGCGCGCTTTTCGCCTGCGGCGGCCGCGGCTTTTTAAAAGCGTGAACGCGATGGACAGGATGAACCCGGCGGCATCCATCGGGCGGTCGGATGAATGAGCCGCAGCGCTTCACGGTGCGCCACGTCAGTGTCTACCGCTACTCGGAACCCGTGCGCTTCGGCGAACATCGCATGATGTTCAGGCCACGCGCGAGCCACGATTTGCGGCTCGTCACGAACAAGCTGGTGATCACGCCCGCGCCGTCGCGGCTGCATTGGCTGCACGACGTGTTCGACAACTCGGTGGCGGTCGCGAGTTTCGCGGAGAAGGCGAGCGAATTGCGCTTCGACAGCGAAGTGACGCTCGAGCACTTCGAAGCGCCCATGCCCGACTACGCGCTCGAACCGTACGCGGTGAACTGGCCGTTCGCGTACACCAACGAGGAGGCTTCCGATCTCGTGAACGCGCGCAGCCGCCAGTATCCGGACAGCGACGTGGACGAGTGGGCGCGCCGTTTCGTGCCGACATCGGGTGTCGCTGCAAAGAGCGGCGAAGGCGGAAAAAACGGCAAAAGCGGCGGCACGGGCAGCGGCACGATGGCGCTCCTGCGCGCCATGACGCTCGAAATCAAGAGCTCGTTTTTCTATGTGCGCCGCACGGAAAAAGGCGTGAACCGTCCCGGCGACACCTTGCGCAGCCGCAGCGGCAGTTGCCGAGATTTTGCCGTGCTGATGATGGACGCGGTGCGCTCGCTCGGCCTCGCGGCGCGCTTCGTGAGCGGCTATATATTCGTGCCCGAGCATGACGCCACCCAAGGCGGCGGCGCGACGCACGCATGGTTGCAGATCTATTTGCCGGGCGCCGGCTGGGTCGATTTCGATCCGACCAACAGCATCGTCGGCAACCGCCATCTGATTCGCGTGGCGGTGGCGTGGAACGCCTATCAGGCGCTGCCGTTGTGGGGCACGTGGCACGGCGCGCCGCATTCGTTTCGCGGCTTGCAGGTGGACGTGAGCGTGACAGAAGGCGAATGACGGCGAAGCAAGGCGGATAAGAACGAATGAACGCACGCCGAAGGTCGCGGCGTGTCGAATTAAAACGCGTATGCGGGGAGTGCCGTTTCGGGCGGCTCGCCGTGCGCGTCAACTGAACGTTTCAACTGGAAGAGGGCGTTGCGATGAAATTGCGCGTTGGCTACGAGCTGGTCTATGAGTGCGTGCAACCGACGCCGATGATGCTGATGTTGAACACCCACTATTCGCATGCGAAAGAGGTGCTGAATCCCGATTTGCTGGTGGTCGATCCGCCGGTGCCGATCAGCCAGTATCGCGATTCGTTCGGCAATCTGTGCAGCCGGCTCGTAGCGCCGCCGGGAAAAATTGCCTTTTCGACGAGCGCGGTGCTGGAGGTGTCGTCCGAGCCGGAGATGCGCCCGCCCTACACCGAACAGCATCCGGTGGAAATGCTGCCTGACGATACGCTGGTGTTTCTGCTCGGCAGCCGCTATTGCGAAACCGATCTGCTCTCCGAATTCGCGTGGCAGACCTTCGGCAAGCTGCCGCTCGGCCGTGGGCGCGTGGATGCGATCTGCAATTACGTGCACAACCACATCGTGTTCGGTTACGACTTTGCGCGTCCGACCAAGACCGCATGGCAGGCCTGGCAAGAACGCAAAGGCGTGTGCCGGGACTTCGCGCATCTGGCGGTGGCGCTATGCCGGGCCATGAATATTCCGGCGCGATATTGCACAGGCTATATCAGCGATGTCGGCTTGCCGCCGCCGTACGCGGCGATGGACTTCGCCGCGTGGTTCGAGGCGTATATCGGCGGATGCTGGCAGACGTTCGACCCGCGCAACAACGCGCCGCGCACGGGGCGCGTGCTGATGGCGCGCGGGCGCGACGCGGCTGACGTGGCGCTCAGTAACGCGTTCGGGCCGACGCAGTTGCTAAAGTTCGCGGTGGTGTGCGAGGCTGTCTAGCTGCGTTGCGGATAAAGACCTAAAGCTGCCCGAGCGCTGCGCAACCCGCACTCGATATTAACAACGGCATTCAGGCATGCCGGTGCGGCGTCATTCCCCGAGCGCCAGCGCGCGCTTCCTTCGCACCAGCGCCGCGCTGATCGACACGGCCGCGCCGATGCCACCCATCGTCAGCGACAGGGTCACGATCAGCGGGCCGGTTTGCGTGCGCGCCGAGAACACGCTGACCAGCAGGCCGGCGAGCGGCTGTGTCATGTTGTTGAGAAGGATCACCACGCCGGTCGTCTTGCCGTAGTCCTGCGGCGGAATGATTTGCTGCCGCGCGCTGCGGATGTAGACGTTGAACATTTTGTCGAAGCCGACGATCAGCAGGAAGCCGAGCGCATAGCCCCAAGGCGCCGCGCTCGCGCCGGCGATCACGCCGCCCGCGCAGATCGAGACGAAGGCGACCAGGCCCAGGGTGCGCGCCGGCCATGCGGCGCGTGCGATCGTCAACAGAATCAGCACCGTGGCCACGGCGCCGGCGGTTTGCAGTCCGGCATAGTAGTGATTCGATTGCGCGTGAAGGCCGGTCACCATGGCGGCGGACGTGGCGAGCGTCACGCCGATCACCAGATTTTCGGCGGCAGCGAGCAGCACGACTTTCTTCAGGCCAGGCAGCACCAGCACATGACGCAGCGCGATGCGCAGCGGCAGCGTCCAGTGAGCCGGAGCCAAGGCCGGCGGCTCGGCGGCGCGAAAACCGCTCGCGCGTTGCCACAGCAGCAGCGCGCCATCGGCGAGGAGAAACAGCACGCCGGTTGCACCGACAACCCATTCCCAACGCCACAGGCCGAGCAGCAGCGCGGCGAGCATCGGACCGAGCACGAACCCCAACTGATCGGCCAATTGCGAGTAGGCGAGCACGCGCTGAAACTGCTGCGTGCTGAAGATTTGCGGCAGCATGACTTCACGCGCGACGAGACCCTGGCTCGTCAACACGCCGCACACAGCCGAGAGTGCGATCAACCAGCCGATGCCGCCAAATAGCGCGTAAGCGATTACGCCGCCGAAACACGCTAGCGCCCGCACGGTCTGGCTCACGCGCATCAATCTGAGCGGCGAAATGCGGTCGCACAACGCGCCGAAGAAGGGAAACACCAGATAGCGGGGCAGCGTTTCGATAAAGAACGCGAGCCCCGACCACGACACCTGGTGCGTGGTCTGAAAGACGACGAGCGGCACGAGAAACAGCAGGACCTGATCGGCGAGACGCGCGACAAACAGCGAGCAGAAGAAAGCCTGATGATTGACGCGCACCGTTCATGTCCCGCCGATTATGGGTCGAGACCGATCCTATCAAAGATAGCGCGCTCGCGCCCCTGGCCTGCTTGCCGCGCCGTGAATTCTCAATGCAACGGCAAGCAGGCCGCGCGCCGACGGCAGCGCGCGTTCAGGGTTGCACTTCAATCGCCGCGATAAGCCGCTTCGAGCGGCGCGATTTCCAGCTTGACCATATTCATCATGGCCTTCATCACGCGGCTCGCCTTGGCCTCGTCCGGGTCGCGCAGCATGTCGCCGAGCACGTCCGGCGCGATCTGCCACGAGACGCCGAACCGGTCCTGAAGCCAGCCGCATTGCCACTCCTTGCCGCCGTCGAGAAGTTTCGTCCAGTAACGGTCGATTTCCTCCTGCGACTTGCAGTGCACGAACAGCGAAATGGCCGGCGTGAAGGGGAACTGTGGGCCGCCGTTCAGCGCCATGAACTCCTGGCCTTCGATCTCGAACGTGATGGCCAGCACGCCGCCCTTCGGCCCGGGTCCGGCGTCCGTGTAATGCATCGTGGTGGCGATGCGGGAATCGGAAAACACGGACGTGTAGAAGCGGGCCGCATCTTCCGCATTGCCGTCGAACCACAGGCACGGCGCAATCTTTTGCATGACGTTTCTCCTCCTTCTCACCGGACGGACCGCGCCTTACTTCATGCAGTCCATGGCTTTCTGGATTTCTTCCGGGCTCAGGTCGCGCTTGTGCGTGGCCAACGACCAGCTATGGCCGAACGGGTCTTTCACCTGACCGTAGCGATCGCCCCAGAACATGTCGGTGACGGGCATCACGACGGTCGCGCCGGCGTCGACGGCCTGCTTGAAGCTGGCGTCGACATCTTCCACATAGTAGTGAATCGTGACCGGCGTGCCTTTCAGCGAATTCGGGCCGAACGACTGGTGCTCGGGCCATTCGTCGGTCAGCATCAGCATGGAATCGCCGATCTTCAGCGTGGCGTGCATGACCTTGCCGCCGGGGCCAGGCAGGCGGACCTGTTCGACGGCGTTGAAGGCCTTGGTGTAGAACGCGATGGCGTCCGCGGCGTTGGCGCAGATCAGATACGGGGTGAGCGAGTGCATCCCGTCCGGGATCGGTTTGACAGCGTTGCTGGACATGACGGCGACTCCTTGAGGTAACAGGTTCGTGAGGTGAAAGACCGACTCGTCGAGTCAGGTCTTCAACGTTACGACGAGTACATGACCGTTGAATCGACACTCCGGAAAAAATATTTTTGGTCCGGGCGTACGGCGCGCGCCCGGGCGCCTGTTTCAACCAGCCGGATTGTCCTCGTCCGGCGGCGCGGCGGACGGCGCCGGGGTGCCGCCACGCGGCGCGCCGAGAATGCTGATCTGGAACGTCGGCGTCGCCACGAGCGATTGCAGCGTGGCGTCTTCGGGAATGTGTTCGAACAGCGGCAGAATCACCGAGCCGCCGATCACCGCGCGCCGGCTATCGTCGGCGGGCCGCAAGCCCCATACGTCCTGATAGACGACCGGCACCGCGCTGCCGTTGCGGGTGGTGTTGCCGATATACAGCATCACATGGCCGCCGATGTAGACCAGCGTGCGCAACGGCTCGCCGTGCTGCGCCAGATAGTCGAGCCGCTGGGCGGGCGCGGACGACGACAGGTCGATCATGCGGCCGGCGTTCATCTGCGTGGACGAATGGCGCGGCAGCCAGACGCCGAACGCGGCGAAGATGCTTTGCAGTTCCGACGAACAATCGTTGTAGAGGCCGCTATTGCCCCAGCCGTAGGGGCGGCCGATCAGTGTTTTCATCAGCATCGCCAGATGGCGCGGCGTCGCGGCGAGCGGCGTCGGCGCGATTTGCGCGTCGCTCAGGGCGGCGGTGCGGATCAGTGCCTGGCCGTCGGCGTCGCGCGCCGGGACGAGCACTTGACGCGCAACGGCCGGCTCGGCTGTGTTGCCGGTGTTGCCGGGGTCGCTCGCCACGGGTTTTGCTTGCGCCGGCCGCGCGGCGCTGGCAGGGACGATCGGCAGCAGCGTGCCGGCCGGCGCGTCGAAGCGGAACACGCCGCGGCTGTCGCGCACCGGCGCCGACGCCACGATCACCGCACCGAGCGATTTGCCCGCCGCGGCGCGCCATGTATCGACGAAGCGGTCGTCGGCCATGCCGACACCGTCGCTGCGCACCCAGCCCTGCACGTCGGGCGTCTGCACGTAATGCCACGCGCCGTCGAGGCTGCTGCCGAGCACGTACAGCGGCGTGCCGGGCCGCACGGCCGAGATCTGCAGGTTGTCGAACGGATAGCCTTCGCCGGCCAGATGATGGTCGTAGAACGATGGGTCGGTGGTCGGCAACTCGCGCACCATCAGGTTGCCGGTCGCGATTGCGCGGCGCTGCGGCTGATAAACGGCGATCTGCGTGAACTGCGCGACGTTCATGTTTTGCGCGATGGCGTCGATCCATGCCTTGTCGTGCGGTCGGAAATTTTCGCCGTAACCGATGTCCGCGCCGCTCTTGCCGGTATTGTCGAACTTGCCGATGCGCCGCTGCTGCAGTGCCGCAATGTCCGCGCCTTGCTGGCGATACACCAGCATTGTCACGAAGTTGACATTCCACGGCGAGGGCGCCGCGGTGCCAGTGCCGAAGTAGCGCGCGTACAGGGCCTTGAAGTGCGCCTGCTGGTCCGCGGGACTCAGGAACGGCTGGTCGTAGCCGGGGCTGTCCGGTTCGAGCCAGTGATCGACGTCCTGATCGTAATGTGCGATGGGGAAGAGCGTGACGGTGTCGACCGGCGCGTGCGCGTCGTGCGTCGGCGACGGATTGCTGCAGGCAGTGATCGCCGCGAGCGCGGCACACAACGCGGCGGCGCGGCAGGCGTTCGGCCAGGCGGCGAGGCGGGATAGAACGGCAACGGGCATGAGGTTCGGCGAAGAAGGTCCAGGGCACGATGATACGGTGTCGGCGCATTGTGCAGCATGTCGTACCGGCGCCGCGTTTGCACTCCCAAACACAACGCTTATGTGGTTTCATTGGGGTTCGCGTCGTCCATAGCGGCTGCGCGATACCGCGCTTCACGCGCAGGCTGCCGCAGCCGGCGAGCGTTCCACCACGCTCACTGCTTAACCCCAACGCATGGCCTCGAAAGAACGCTCGCTCGAGGCCGCCCAACCAAGGAGAACAACATGCAAACCAGCGCACGCAATCAATTCGCCGGCGAAGTCACCGAACTCAAACATGGCGCCGTCAACGACGAAGTCACGCTGCGCACCCAGGAAGGTCTCGAGATCGTGTCGATCATCACCCACGGCAGCGCGACGTCGCTCGGCCTCGCGGTGGGCAAGAAAGCCTTTGCGCTGGTCAAGGCGTCGTCGGTGATCCTGATGGTCGACATCACGAAGGACCAGGTGTCGGCGCGCAATTGCATCGCCGGTACGGTGTCGGCCGTCACGAAGGGCGCGGTGAATTCCGAAGTGTTGATCAGCGCCGGCGGCGCGCAGATTGCGGCGATCATCACCAATGAGAGCGTCGATCGCCTCGGCCTCGCAAACGGCAAAGCGGCGACGGCGATTTTCAAGGCATCGAGTGTGATCATCGGCGTCGATCAGTAATCGTCGTGTGGTTTTGCCCGTTGGCTTCATGTCCGCGTGGACGCCGACGGGTCTGACGGAACTGCAAGGAAAGAGGGCTTTGCTTCGTGCACCTTGCGCCGCGGCGCCGGCGCGCGCCGTGAAGGAAACCGCGGCTTGCTTTAAACTGCACGACTCGCTGTTCCTCTTTCCGCTTTCATCACGGACGCCGTCATGTTCGAAGTCTCCTCCGCCTCGCATCTGCCCAAAGCCGCGCACTACGAAGAGCTGGTCGCCCAGGCGCGCTCGCTGCTCGCCGACGAAACCGACTGGATCGCCAACGCCGCGAATTTTTCCGCCTTCGTGTTTCATTCCCTCAGTGATCTGAACTGGGCCGGCTTCTATTTCCACGACGGCCGCGAACTGGTCGTCGGACCGTTCCAGGGCAAGCCCGCTTGTGTGCGCATCGCGCTCGGCAAGGGCGTCTGCGGCACGGCCGCGCAAACTCGGCAGACGCAAGTGGTGCGCGACGTGCACGAGTTTCCCGGCCATATCGCCTGCGATTCGGCGTCGCAATCGGAAGTCGTCGTGCCGCTCGTCGCGCCGGACGGCACGCTGATCGGCGTGTGGGATGTGGACAGCCCGATCGTCGCGCGCTTCGACGAAGAAGACGCGAAGGGCATGGAAGCGCTGTGCGCGGTGTTCATCGAAGCGGCGTTGCCGCGCGCCGCGTAAAAAGCACGGTAGCGGTGCGACGGCACGCTATGCTTTTCCATACATAGAGTCAATGCAGTTCAGGGGATGGGTCGGCGGACCTCATCCCGCTATCGTTCTCTCCAACGCGCTCGAGACAGCTCATGAGCGCGACGAACCCCCACCAGGTTTTGGAGACACGCATGAGTTCCGCCACTGCTTTTGCCAACGCTTCGGCCACCACCAGTCCGCTGACATTTCAACGTTCCCCCGCGTTACCCCGCAATTGCACGTTCGATAGCCACGATTGGGAGATTCTCAGCCGCTACTGGCATCCGGTGGCGTTCGCCGCCGAAGTCACCGACAAACCCATCAGCGTGACGCTGCTCGACGAGCCGCTCGTGGTGTTCCGCTCGAACGGCCAACTGGTGAGCGCGCGCGATATCTGTCCGCATCGCGGCGCGCCGCTCAGCCAGGGATGGGTCGATAACGGCAACATCGTGTGCCCGTACCACGGTCTTGCCTATAATAGCGAAGGCAAGTGCAAGCACATTCCATCGCAAACGGACGGCCCGATTCCCGAGCGCCTGCATCTCGTCACTTATGCGACGCAGGAAGCGTACGGACTCGTGTGGGTGTCGCTGGGTGGCGGCACGGAAGCCTTGCCCGCATTTCCGCACTGGAATGATCCCGACTTCCAGCAGATCCTGCCGCCTTCGATCGACATCAACGCATCGGCGGGACGGCAGACCGAAGGCTTCATCGACGTCGCGCATTTTGCGTGGATTCACCACGACAGTTTCGCCGACCGGCACAACCCGGTGGTGCCGCAGTATGGCCGTGGGAGGCGTGAACTAACCCATAACAATCTTCCGTCTGACCGACCTCACTTTGTGATCGCTCGGTGTCTGAAAGGGGCCGGTCACCTCGAAGGTATCCGATGATTGCATTCGCGCCGCAAGCTCTCTCGCTTGCTGCTTTTTTTGCCGACAAGGATAGTACGGCGTAGGCTGGAAAAGTTTGCTTAGGAAGCCAGATATTTGGCGACGCTCATGAAGGATCGAATATCCTGGCAATAGCGAGCCTCGTATGACGCACGCAAGCGCGAGCGAGCCGGTCGGGAGGATTGGGGATTACACCAAGGGAAACGATTGGCGCGATGAATGGGGGCTCGCGAATTCGGCGAGGGCACGAAAGCCCGTTATCATACGCACGGTTGCCCGAAACATCGGACCGGATCTCGGGGTTTCGCTATTTGCGCCCGCGCGCAAGAATACGTCCGATCGCTTTCACTATTCAGGAAAAAACAAAAGGCCGGCGCGATGCAAGTCCCCCTCTACGCCGACATGCGTACGCGCGATGCCGCGCTTGCCTCGGCGCCTTACGGCATGTTCATCTGCACCGCGGACGGCACGTTCGAGACCGTCAACGCCGCTTTCGAAAAGCTGACTGGATTTGCAGCGGAAGAACTGATTGGCCGGCGGACTTTCGAATCATTGTTCGATCCCGCCGAACTCGCCAAGCGTCGCGCCGAGCTGTCGCCGCTTGCCACGGTGACTTCGCGCTATGAAGCCGAATGGAGTTTTTTGCGGCGCAACGGCACGCCGGTTCGCGTGGTGCTGGCGTTGGCGCCGCTCATCGCCGAGCCCGCGCATCTGGGTGGCCTCGCCAGCAGCCCGGCGCGCTACGTGGGCATCGCCATCGACATGACGCGTTACGCGCAATCGGAAGCGCGCCTCTGGTACGTCGCGCATCACGACGGCGTGACCCGTCTGCCCAACCAAACGCTATTTACTGAGCGCCTGGAACTGACGATCGCGCGTTGCCAGCGTAGCGGCAGCGGTTTTACCGTGCTGATCGCCGAGCTCGATCATCTGCGCAAACTGCGTGATGCGCTCGGGTTGCATGCGGCCGAACTCGTGCTGCAGATCGTCGGTGAACGCTTGCGCGGTCTCTTTCCGAACGACGGCACGATCGCCTCGATCGGCGGCACGCAGTTCGCCTTGCTGGTCAACGAAACCGGCGCGGCCGCCGATGCCTTCGCCGCCGAAGCGCTGGGCCGCATCGCCGAGCCGATCGACTACGCCGGCACTGCCTTGAACATTACCGCCAGCATCGGCATCGTGGCTTATCCGGCCGACGGCGGCGATGCGCCTACGCTGATGCGTCGCGCGGGCGTGGCGTTGTCGGCTGCTTCGGCGGTGAACGGCAATGCGGTGCGGCGGTTTTCCACCGCGCTGGAAGGTCAGGCGGCGCGCCGCTTCGAACTGCAAACCATGCTGCGCGATGCGATCGAGCGTCAGCAATTGCATCTCGTGTATCAACCGCAGGTGACGCTCTCCAATGGCCGCATCGCGCAAGTGGAGACGCTGCTGCGCTGGAACCATCCGCAGCGTGGCTTGATCAGTCCCGTCGAATTCGTGCCGGTCGCGGAGGAGGCGGGGTTGATCGAGCAGATCGGCGAATGGGTGATTCGGACCGCGTGCCGCGATGCAGGCAAATTATTGAGGCTGACCGGCACGTTGCCGCGCTTCGCGGTGAACGTGTCACCGCAACAGTTCCAGCGACAGAATCTGTTCGAGACGATTCGCGAGGCGTTGGAAGATGCCGCGCTCGACCCTTCATACCTCGAGGTGGAAATCACCGAGGGCGTTTTGCTCGGCGACACCGAACAGGCTGTGCAGACACTTTTTGCGTTGCGCGATCTGGGCGTGGAAGTCGCGGTGGACGACTTCGGCACCGGCTATTCGAGCCTTGCGTATCTGACGCGCTTTCCGCTGAATCGCCTGAAAATCGACCGCTCGTTTGTGATGCGCATGAGCACCGATCCGCAATGCGCGGCGCTGGTCGGCGCCATCATCGCGATGGCGCATGCGCTCAACCTGCGCGTGACGGCCGAAGGCGTCGAAACGGCCGAGCAGGCCGCGCAACTGGAAGCGCTCGGCTGCGACGAAGCGCAAGGCTTCTGGTTCTCGCGTCCGATCACCGTCGCGGCACTGCGTAATTTGCTGAGGCCGTTGGGCACTCTTTGACGCGTAGGTTTGCCGGCGGCATGGATGCATGCTCACACGCATGCTTAGCCATCCCTATCAATTCTTGACCCGATGCAATGCATCGCCGCGATGAACGGCATGCTTGCCACTCTTCTCGCTTTGTACTTCGTAATGTGGGTCAGATGTCGACGCATCGACCGTTCTGCCGTCCATAGTCGTATGGGTAGAAATGACACGCACGATCTTGCCGTGCGTGACGCCTTGCGGCGTGTTCCAACTGACACGGTCGCCAGTCTTCAAATGTTGGGACATGTGGTGCTCCTTTGCCCGTGCTAACGACAGCGTAAACTCCCTTGCTGTAAGGCTTTGCATGATTGCACTGCCCCTGTTCGCATGTTCGAGCAAGCAGCGTGCCTCTGTGCATGAAATGTAAAGGGCGGGAACGTATCCTGCTTCGTTGCGTCAAGACTCCTATACCGTAACGGAACGAAGACTCAAGATGAACGATCTCCTCGCGCGACTCTTTCACTTCCAGCCGTCGTTGCTCGTCACGCTGACGCACGACGCCCTTCATATCGTGCTGGCCGTGCTGATCCTAGTGATTGGCTGGTGGCTCTCGAATCGCGTCGGCGCGATGGTCGCCCGCGCGCTCGCGCGCACGCACGCGGATCCGACGCTCGCGCCGATGCTGGCGGCGATGAGCACCTGGGCCGTGCGAGTGCTCGTGTTCATCGCGGCGCTCAGCGAAGTCGGCATCGCGACCGCGAGCGTGCTGGCGGTGCTCGGCGCCGCCGGCCTCGCGATCGGACTCGCGTTGCAAGGCACGCTGCAGAATATCGCGGCCGGCATGATGCTGTTGATGTTGCGGCCGTTTCGCGTCGGCGATGTGATCGAAGGCAGCGGCGCGGCGGCCGGCATCGTGCGCGAAGTGGGACTCTTCACCACGCGCATTGAGCGCGGCGACGGCAACGCCGTGTTCGTGCCGAATAGCCAGATCTGGAGCAATCCGGTGATCAACTACAGCAGCGGCGGCACGCAGCGCATTGAGGTCGAAGTGGGTCTCGCGCAGCGCAAGGACGTCGACGCCGCGATCGGCGAATTGAAGAAGCTGGTCGCCGACGAACCGCGCGTGCTGAGCGGCGCCACGCTCGCACCGATCGTCACGGTGGCGGACTATCCGGACGATGGCGGCGCGACGCTGCGCATTGCGGCGTGGGTGCGCACACCGGACGCGTCGCTCGCCAGCGGAGACCTGCACGAGCACGCGCAGGCCGCGCTTGAACAGGCGGGCTGCCCGGTCGCGGCGTAGGCCGCCGCGCGGCATTTACCGGGGCCTTTTATCGTTCGCCCGCGCTGCTATAGCGCACGAGGCGCCTCGTGCAAAACGCGTCTCGCCCAAGCGGCTGTATAACCCGCAGTCCGGTCATTCATATTCAACCGGACTTGCCTGGCCCGGCGCCGATATGCCGACTCAGTGCAGGCGCGGATGGGCGAGGAAGAATCGCACCATTTCCGCGGCGGCGTCGGGACCGGACGGGTCGGTGTACGAACCGTGCTGACTGCCGCCGGACCACGCGTGACCCGCGCCGTGAATCGACCAGGACTCCGCTTCGACGCCGTTGGCCGCCACGTGCCGTTGCTGTGTATAGGAGCGCCGGCCGCTTGCAGCGCCGGATTGCGTGCTGACGGTGGTGGTGCTGGCGTCGAAGGGCGCAACGATCTGCGCCGCGCTCGACGGATGGACTGTCGTGTCAGCGTCGCCATGAAACACGATCAGCGGACGTTGCGGCGCGGCATGTGTGCGATTGCGTGGCGCCTTGCCGCCTTTCATCGCGGCGAGCGCCGAAGGCAGGCCTTTTGCGCATCCATAGGCGAGGCCAGAGTGCACACCCGCTGCCGCATAAAGATCGGGCGACGTTTTCAGCATGACGTCCGCCATCGCACCGCCCGCCGACAGACCCGCCACATACACGCGCGCCGGATCGACGCGATAGCGCGCCATCACCTCGCGCGTAATGCCGGCGATCAAGGACGGTTCGCCTTGATCGCGTAGCTGATCGGCAGGTTTGAACCAATTCCAGCACTTCGAATGATTGGCCGCTTGCGCCTGATTCGGATACACGACGATGAAGCCGTGACGCTCGGCCATTTCGTTCATGCGCGTGCCGGCGGCGAAGTCGTCGGCGTTCTGCGTGCAGCCGTGCAGCATCACGATCAGCGGCAATGGTTCGGTCTTGTAGACAGCGGGCACGTAGAGCTTGTACTGGCGTTGTCCGGCTGCGTTGCTGAACGTGTGCGTGCTGAAGGTGCCCGGTGTGTCGGCGTCGAAAGTCGGCGCGGCAGGGGCGTGCGGAGCGGGGCTCGCTGGCGTTTGCGGCTGCGTCCACGCTTGCGCCCATTCGCTGGCATTCGAAGGCGTGTGCGGTGTTTGCACCGGGTCCACGTGGACATTGTTCGCGTTGTGGCCCGAGAGCGCGCGCTGAACCGCCGCCGTCGCTTCTTTGGGACCCTTCGTGCGCAATAGCTCGAAGGCGTCTTTCATCGATTTCAGGAAGTCTTCGTTCATTTTCATGATGGTTTGTATTGCCTGTGTGGGGCGTGGTTGAGAGTCGACTGATGGGTCGCCCGTTCAGCCACGGTAATGAGTCGAGCGTCGCGCCTAGCTGATGCGGCCGGCGAGCGCCGCCTTGACCGCGGGCGACGCATGAAAGGCACCGAGCACCACCACCGATGCAATCGTGGCCGCCGCGAGTTCCGGCGGCACATCGGCTGCGATGCTGGCGAGGCCGAGCACGTGAATGTCGAGTTGTTCGTGCGCGGCCTGAGCGGCTTCGAGATCCTGTCGCGAGAAGTGCTGCAGGCCGAGCACCATGGCACGCCGGGTCACCGTTTCCGTGACGACCTGGGCGTGCACCGCGAGCTGGTTGCGGATCGCGGTGCGGATCAGGTCGGTGCGGTTCGAGTAAAAGCCTTCTTCGACCAATAGATCGATCTGGCCGAGGTCGATCGGGCCCAGGTTGATGGTGATTTTTTCGGTCTCGCCGCCTTTGGGGCGCGAGGTGTTGATGAGGTTGAGTTTGGGCATTTGCACTCCGGGAGGCATCTCGATACCATCCAATTAACATCCAGTGGGATGGTTATACGCCTATCGATAGGGTGCGGTCAATGAGGAAATTGGGGGTTCGTTCGGGAGTGGGTGTGGGCGCTAGGCTCGGCGGCGAGGCCTATCGCTTCAATGCTGGTTTGGGTTTGGTCACCGGATTACTCCCGGTGAGCTTTGCGGACCCCGCGACGGGATGGCTGGCGCGGGACGTCGGCTAGGGCAGTCTGGCTAGCAGCCGGTCGTATAGCGATGACGGCAGACGAATCGTTCCCAAGTCGGCACCGCTCTCGTCTCCGCCCTCGTAACGCGGTGCATCGCGTTCCCAATAAAGCCTGGCGGGGTCGTCGGTGTAGCTTCTATATGTTCTCTCAGCCAGAAGTTGCTGGCTTGGCTGCTTATAGAGCCGCAAGACAATTTGCGATCCAAGGTAACAGACGCGTGCCGTATAGCGGCCATCGGCCGATTGCGCATCGTCGCAGTCTATAGGCTTAACGATCGAACGTAGTCTCGCGCCGTCCCAATAGCTCCAAGCGGAAACGAATGCCGCCACAACGCAGACACCGACAATGGTTCGTTTGACCGAAGTCATTGCAATCAGTTTGGCCCGCTCATTGCGTCCGTCGCTGCTGGTAAGGCTCGGGTGCGGGCGGAATCGATAAGCCCGGCGGAGCTTTGTTCATCGAGATAATCAGATCTGGGACGGGAAGGCACCCGTTCTCAGCGTCACACCGGCTCCAGCGCCATAGAATCTTCTTGATTCTGTAATACGGGATTTTTCGTAATCAGCGGTCGACATGTTTGTTATTGCCGGGCAATTTTCGAGTTCCGATTAGTGGCCGTTCTCTCGTTTCCGTCATATCGGGAAAGCCATCCTAATCGGTAACCGCGTCTCGAAAAACTGCTTTATGTTGTTTCTCCTAGCACAAACCAATCGCACCGCCAGCCGCGCACGATACTTGGGCGACATCAATAAAAAGCCGACCATTGCGCGACGGCAACCAACCTACATCAGCACAATATCGTACTGCTCCTGACTCAAATTCGACTCCACCTGCAGCGACACCGGCTTCCCAATAAAATCAATCAGCATCGCCAGATGCTGCGACTCTTCCTCGAGAAACAGATCGATCACCTGCTGCGACGCCACCACGCGGAACTCGCGCGGATTGAACTGGCGCGACTCACGCAGAATCTCGCGCAGCACGTCGTAACACACCGTACGCGGCGTCTTGACCTGCCCCTTCCCCTGGCAAACCGGACAAGGCTCACACAACACATGCGCGAGAGATTCACGCGTACGCTTGCGCGTCATCTCGACAAGCCCGAGCTGCGAGAACCCATTCACCGTCACACGCGTGCGATCGCGCGACAACGCCTTCTTCAATTCGCCCAGCACCTGATCACGATGCTCGACATTCTCCATATCGATGAAGTCGATGATGATCACGCCACCCAGATTGCGCAGACGTAATTGCCGCGCAATGGTGTGCGCGGCTTCGAGGTTGGTCTTGAATATCGTATCGTCGAAGTTGCGCGCGCCGACATAGCCGCCGGTGTTCACGTCGATGGTCGTCATCGCTTCAGTCTGGTCGATCACGAGATAACCGCCTGACTTCAGATCCACCCGGCGCGACAACGCGCGCTGGATTTCCGCCTCGATGTTGTACAGATCGAAGAGCGGCCGCTCGCCGGTGTAGTGGTGCAGCTTCGACGACACCGCCGGTGTGAACTCGGCCGCGAAATCGGCCAGCATCTGATACGTCTCGCGCGAGTCCACCTGAATGCGCGACGATTCGTCGTTGACGAAATCGCGCAGCACGCGTTGCGCGAGATTCAGATCCTGATACAGCAGGCTCGTCGGCGGCATGCGCTGCCCTTGAGACAGAATCGTCGCCCACGTCTTGCGAAGATACGCGACGTCGCCGGCCAGCTCTTCGCTGGTCGCATCTTCCGCGATGGTGCGCACGATGTAGCCGCCTTTCTCGTCGGCGGGCAGCACGGCGGTCAGACGCGCACGCACGGCTTCACGTTCGGCTTCGCTCTCGATCTTCTGCGAAATGCCGATATGCGGCTCCTGCGGCAGATACACGAGCGTGCGCCCGGCAATGCTCACTTGCGTGGACAGGCGCGCGCCCTTGGTGCCGATCGGATCCTTCACGACCTGCACCATCAGCGTCTGCCCTTCGAAGACGATTTTCTCGATCGGTTGATGCGGCGTCTGATGCTGCGGTTCGCCGGCGATGCGCGGATGCCAGATGTCGGCGACGTGAAGGAACGCGGCGCGTTCGAGACCGATGTCGATGAAGGCGGATTGCATGCCCGGCAACACGCGTACGACCTTGCCGAGATAGACGTTGCCGACGCGGCCACGCGACAGAGTTCGCTCGACGTGAAGTTCCTGGACGGCGCCTTGTTGGACCAGCGCGACGCGCGTTTCCTGCGGCGTGACATTGATCAGGATTTCTTCATTCATGGTGTTATTTTAGAAGTCGATGCGCGCTGCACGCAGGAGGGCAGCACATTCAAAAAGCGGCAAACCCATGATACCTGAATAGGACCCGTCGATATGCTCGATAAACTCCGCGGCGCGCCCCTGCACACCATACGCGCCCGCCTTGCCGAGCGGCTCGCCGCTCGCCGCATAGCGGCGAATCGCGTCTGCGTGCAGTGCAGCAAAACGCACCTTCGACACGGATAGCGCGGCCGGCAGCAATGCGCCCTCGGCATCGACAACGGCCACGGCCGTCAGCACTTCGTGGTCGCGGCCGGCGAGGCGCTTGAGCATCGCGACGGCGTCGTCGGCATCGACGGGCTTGCCGAGAATCGCGTCGTCGATCGTGACGGTTGTATCCGCAACCAGAATCGGCCGCGCCGCATGGCCGCCGGCCACGAGGCGCGCGCGTGCCGCATGCGCCTTGGCGACGCACACCCGCTGCACATAGTCGTGCGCGCGCTCGCCGGGCAGCTCGGCTTCGAGCGCTTCCGCGTCTTCATCGGGACGCGGCAGCAGCAGTTCGAAACGCACGCCGAGCTGTTGCAACAGCTCCTGGCGGCGCGGACTCTGCGAAGCGAGATAGACGAACGGATGCAGCGAAGCGGCGGACGTGGACATGAACAGGTCTCGATGAAGCGGATTGTATGAGGGTTCGGCGAGCGTGCCGGTCGAGCGTCGATCAGCGTGTCGTGAACGCTATCGCCGCGCGCACAAAAACACGTGCGTCGACATGCGATTCACTCAGCGCAGGCAATGCGGCGGAAAGCGCCCGGAAAGCGCGCGCGGCAACACGCGACAAAGCCGCGTGCTACACACGCCGCCTCGTTCGCTCACACGCGATGATAGGGGTGATTTTGCGTGATGGTCCACGCGCGGTAAAGCTGTTCGGCAAGCAGCACGCGGACCATCGCGTGCGGCAAAGTCAAGCTGGAGACGCGCAGCAGCATATCGGCGCGCGCTTTCAGATCGGGATCGAGCCCGTCGGCACCGCCGATCAGGAACGCCACGTCGCGGCCGTCCTGCTGCCAGCCGGGCAGGGCGCCGGCGAGCTGCATGGTGGTCCAGTCCTTGCCGCGTTCGTCGAGCGCGACGATCCGCGCGTTCTTCGGCAACGCGGCTTCGATCTTGAGCCGCTCGGCGGCCATCACGCTTTCCGCCGGCCGTCCCGACGAACGCTGCTCGGGTTTGATTTCGCGCAGTTCGATGCGCAGCTCGGGCGGCATGCGCTTCGCGTATTCGTCGAAGCCTGTGGCGATCCAGTCCGGCATCTTGTGGCCGACGGCGAGGATATGCAGTTTCATGACGAAGAGAATCGCGGACGATTACCGTAAGCCGGCCAAAGCCCGCTTACTTGCGGCGTACGGCCGTCTTGCGCGCGGGCTTCTTCACGGCCGGCGCTGCTTCGTCTTCGTCCTCGTCTTCATCGGGCTCACTCGAGCGCGCGCCACCGAACGGGTCCGGCGTGGACAGCTTGATGCGCACCGGCTTGTCGCCCCAGATTTCTTCGAGGTTGTAGTACTGGCGCAGGGCCGGCTGCAGGATGTGCACGATGGCGTCGCCGCAATCCACCAGCACCCATTCGCCGATGTCCTCGCCCTCGGTGCTGATGATGTCGCCGCCGGCCTCCTTGACGCTCTCGCGCACGCTCGAAGCGAGCGCCTTGGTTTGCCGGTTCGAGGTGCCGCTCGCGACGATCACGCGATCGAACAGCGCGGTCAGGTGGCTGGTGTTGAACACCTTGATGTCTTGCGCCTTGACGTCTTCGAGAGCGTCGACGATCACGCGTTGCAGTTTGCGAATATCCATGAGGTTACCGGTGGTACAGATGATGTTGAAGAATATAGTCCCACACCGCGGTGGGGACATGGCTCGCCGCCTGGTCTTGCTGTTCGCCGCCCGCGAGGGCAAGCCGCCGGTTCACCTGCTCGCGCAGATGCGCGCGAATGTCGGTGGCCGAAACGTTGAACGCAAGCGTCGTATCGATCAGCAAGTGGCCGCAGGGCGTGGCTTGCAGAACGTCGGCGCGGGCACGGCGCGCGTCGATTTCTTGAGCGACCGCCGGCGGAATCGACGCGAGGTCGAAACCGGGCCGGGTGGCCGCGCAGATATGGGCGAACTCGAACAGGCGCCGCCAGTCGCGCCATGTGTCGAGATGCACCAGTTGATCCGCGCCGATCAGGAGCGCAATCGAGGCGTCCTCACCTTCGCGTTCACGCCAGCGTTGCAGCGTGTCGAGCGTGTAAGTCGGGCCTTCGTGATCGATTTCGTCAGTCGCGACACGCACGGTCGCGCCCGGCAGCACCAGTTCGCTCGCCGCCGCGCGCGTCATGGCAAGGCGATGCACGGCCGGCGAAACGTCCGATTTTTGCCAGGGCTGGCCGGCCGGCAGCAGCACGAGTTCGGTCAGTTTCAGCACATGCGCGAAACGCCGCGCGAGCGCGAGGTGGCCGTCGTGGATCGGATCGAAAGTGCCGCCGAGCAGTCCGATCCGGCGAGGCAGGGCAACAGGATGAGCGTTCGGCTTCAGGTGAAGATCCTTTGTCGTGACGATTCGAGTGATGCGCGGGCGCGGCCCGTCACAGCCACTCGCGCGGCACGAGAAAATCGCTATAAAGACGCGCTTCCGGCGTGCCCGGTTCGGGCTGCCAGTTGTAGCGCCAGTTCACCACAGGCGGCATCGACATCAGGATCGATTCGGTGCGTCCGCCGCTCTGCAGCCCAAACAGTGTGCCACGGTCGAAGACCAGATTGAACTCGACGTAGCGCCCGCGCCGGTAAGCCTGGAAATCGCGCTCGGCTTGACCGTACGGAATGTTGCGGCGCTTTTCGATGATCGGCAGGTACGCTTTGAGGAACGCGTCGCCGACACTCTTGAGCATCGCGAACGATTGGTCGAAGCCCGGCGCCGAGAAATCGTCGAAGAAAATCCCGCCGATGCCGCGCGCTTCGTTGCGGTGCTTGAGGAAGAAATATTCGTCGCACCAGCGCTTGAAACTCGGGTACAGGTCCTCGCCATAAGGCAGCAGCGCGTCGCGGCAGGTGCGGTGGAAATGCTGCGCGTCTTCCTCGTAGCCGTAGTACGGCGTGAGGTCCATGCCGCCGCCGAACCAGAACACCGGCTCTTCGCCGGCCTTGGTCGCGATCAGCAGACGCACGTTCATATGCACGGTCGGACAGTGCGGATTGTGCGGGTGCAGCACGAGCGACACGCCCATCGCTTCGAAACCCCGCCCGGCCAGTTGCGGCCGCGCCGCGCTCGCCGAACCCGGCAAGGCGTCGCCCGCGACATCCGAGAAACCGATGCCGGCCCGCTCGAAAAAATTGCCGCCTTCCAGAATCCGCGTGCAGCCGCCGCCGCGCAGCTTCTCGCCGGGGACGCGCTGCCATGCGTCGGTTGCGAACGGCGTGCCGTCGAACGCGCCGAGCGTGTCCGCGATATGCGTTTGCAGGCCTTGCAGCCAGCTGCGCACGGCCTGTGCGTCGTAGCTCGAATCGGTCATGAATGCAGATGCTGAGGGCGGCACGCTCGTCGTGCCGCGGGTTCTTCGTGAAGGGCGACGGCCGGGCCCGCGTCAGGGTGGAACCTGCGAAGGCGCGGCCATTCAGTTTTTCGCGCCGGGCGGGATACTGCCGCCCTGGTCAGGCCACGTCGGGCCTGCATCGGCCCATATCGGCCCACATGCTGCGGTGCGCGCGGTGACCGGGGTCAAAAACCGGCCGAAAACCCGCAGTGTAGCGCCGTTGGCGCCGCACGCGGGCGAGTGGGGTCATGGCTTAATGCTTGCCTTCGGTCTTGGCGTCGTGC
This sequence comes from Paraburkholderia sp. RL17-347-BIC-D, assembly GCF_046027915.1. Lineage (NCBI taxonomy): Bacteria > Pseudomonadati > Pseudomonadota > Betaproteobacteria > Burkholderiales > Burkholderiaceae > Paraburkholderia > Paraburkholderia sp. RL17-347-BIC-D. The sequence continues at coordinate 83,239 of NZ_JARESS010000016.1, read as the reverse complement.
TTGCGGTTCAACGCACGGTAGCCGATGTCGCGACGATACTGCATGCCGTCGAACGAGATCTGGTTGATCGTTTCGTACGCGACCGACTGCGCGCTGCGCACCGAATCCGCCAGACCGACCACGCACAGCACGCGGCCGCCCGAGGTGGTCAGCTTGCCGTCCGCCAACGTGGTGCCGGCGTGAAACGTGACCGAATCCGCGGTTTCAGCCGGAATGTCGTTGATGCGGTCGCCCTTGCGCGGCGTGTCCGGATAGTTGTACGCGGCGAGCACGACACCGAGCGCGGTGCGGCGATCCCACTCCAGTTCCACCGTGTCGAGCGTACCGGCGATGGCCTGCTCGACCACCTTCGAATAGTCGCCCTTCAGACGCGCCATGATCGGCTGCGTTTCCGGGTCGCCCATGCGGCAGTTGAATTCGAGCGTTTTCGGGTTGCCTTGCGCGTCGATCATCAGACCAGCGTACAGGAAGCCGGTGTAGCGGATGCCTTCCTTCTCCATGCCGCGCACCGTCGGCAGGATGATTTCGCGCATCACGCGGGCATGCAGTTGCGGCGTGACGATCGGCGCGGGCGAATAGGCGCCCATGCCGCCCGTGTTCGGCCCCTGGTCGCTGTCGAGCAGGCGCTTGTGATCCTGGCTCGAAGCGAGCGGCAGCACATGCTTGCCGTCGACCATCACGATGAAGCTCGCTTCCTCGCCGGCGAGGAATTCCTCGATCACGACACGCGCGCCGGCATCGCCGAGCTTGTTGTCCGACAGCATCATGTCGACCGCGGCGTGAGCTTCTTCCAGCGTTTGCGCGACCACCACGCCCTTGCCCGCGGCGAGGCCGTCGGCCTTGATGACGATCGGCGCGCCCTTGGCGTCGAGATACGCGTGCGCGGCGGCGACGTCGGCGAAGGTTTCGTATTCGGCCGTCGGGATCGCGTGGCGCTTCATGAACGCCTTGGCGAAGTCTTTCGAGCTTTCGAGCTGAGCGGCTTCTTTGGTCGGCCCGAAAATCTTCAGGCCGCGCGAGCGGAACAGATTGACGATGCCGGCCGCCAGCGGCGCTTCCGGCCCGACCAGCGTGAAGGCGATCTGTTCTCTTTCGACGAAATCGGCGAGCGCAGCCGGCTCGGTGATGTCGACGTTGCGCAGACGCTCGTCCTGGGCGGTGCCGCCGTTGCCAGGAGCCACGTAGACGAGCTGAACCCGCGGCGATTGCGCGAGCTTCCATGCGAGCGCATGTTCGCGACCGCCGGAACCGACGACGAGTAACTTCATGTGAATCCCCGAGACTTAAAAACCATAAACGGCTGACGCAGCACGCTCAGCCGTGGAATAACAACGAGGTCGCATTGGGCCCGCAGCCGGTGGTGGCGCAGGGCATAGTGCGAACCCGGGTGGAAGCGCGGTGCAAAACCACACGCACGTCCGCTCAGCAACGACGCGAGGGTCAACCGGCAGAGGGTGGCGCGGCTCGACACGAGCCCGCGCGCCACGCGCCGCCGGGGCGCGCTCATTCGTCGGCGATCGCGGCGTTTGTATAGACTTCCTGCACGTCGTCCAGATTCTCCAGCGCGTCGAGCAGCTTCTGCATTTTCACCGCGTCGTCGCCGGTGAACTCGACTTCCGTCTGAGGTTTCATCGTCACCTCGGCCAGCTCGGCCTTGAAGCCCGCGGCTTCCAGCGCGGACTTCACCTTCGGGAAATCGTTCGGCGGGCACAGCACTTCGATACTGCCGTCTTCGTTCGTGACGACGTCGTCGGCGCCGGCTTCGAGCGCGGCTTCCATCAGCTTGTCTTCCGGCGTGCCGGGCGCGAACAGGAACTGGCCGACGTGATCGAACATGAAGGACACCGAGCCGTCCGTGCCCATGTTGCCGCCGTTCTTCGAGAACGCGTGACGCACTTCCGCCACCGTACGCGTGCGGTTGTCGGTCATGGTGTCGACGATCACCGCCGCGCCGCCGATGCCGTAGCCTTCGTAGCGGATTTCTTCGTAGCTTGCGCCATCAACACCGCCCACGCCACGCTGGATCGCGCGGTTGACGTTATCTTTCGGCATGTTGGCGTCGTACGCCTTTTCGACGGCGAGCCGCAGGCGCGGGTTCGAGTCGATGTCGCCGCCGCCCATGCGAGCCGCGACCTGGATTTCCTTGATGAGCCGCGTCCAGACCTTGCCGCGCTTGGCGTCGGCCGCTGCTTTCTTATGCTTGATGTTGGCCCATTTCGAATGACCCGCCATACCTTTCTCCATCGCGCGCGCCAGTGGGGCGCACGCATTGTGCAATTGTCGTTGCGATGCCGGGCGCTTGCGCGTGTTTGCGTGTTTTGCGCCTCGATGTCAAACCGTCCGCTGCCTGACTGTCCGGCTCAACCGTTCGTGGCTACCGCCTGTGACTAGCCCTCCGCAACCAGGCCTTTCAAGCCTGATCACGCCCAACCGGGCCCGGCTAGCGGGCCCGCGGGTTGGCAGCGCGATTGGGACGGGGCGGTGCGGCTGGCACGCGGCAAACGCCGCGCCGGCCTGCCAGGCCCCGCGAAAGGCGCGGTGCGCCAGGCGGTGGTGCGAGTTGAGCCGCTCTTTGAGCGGATTCGAATTTTATCACGCCGCAGGGGTGCGGCAGAGGGCGAGATAGTGGCAAACGCTGCGAAAAGTGCGCAACAGCGGCGTCTGATGCTCGCCGTCACGCAGTTTTCAGGCCGCTTTCAATTTTTCGTGCCGAACAGGCGGTCGCCGGCGTCGCCGAGACCCGGCACGATGTACGCGTGCTCGTTCAGATGCGAATCGAGCGAGGCGACATACAGCTTGACGTCCGGATGGGCGTCCTGAAACACCTGCACGCCTTCGGGCGCGGCGACCAGCGCGAGGAACAGGATGTTCTCGCCGGCCACGTTGCGGCGCTTGAGCACGTCGACCGCGTGCACGGCGGAGTAGCCGGTCGCGACCATCGGATCGCACAGAATGAACACGCGGTCTTCGAGGTCGGGCAGGCGCACCAGATATTCGACCGGCCGATGGTCCTCGGCGCGATACACGCCGATGTGGCCCACCCGCGCCGACGGCACCAGCTCCAGCAGGCCGTCCGACATGCCGATGCCGGCCCGCAGCACCGGCACGATCGCCAGCTTCTTGCCGGCGATCACCGGCGCGTCGATCTCGACGAGCGGCGTGGTCAGGCGGCGCGTGGTCATGGGCAGATTGCGGGTGATTTCGTAGCCCATCAGCAACGTGATTTCGCGCAGCAGTTCGCGGAACGTGCGAGTCGAGGTATCCCGGTCGCGCATATGCGACAGCTTGTGCTGGATCAGCGGGTGATCGAGGATGAAGAGATTGGGAAAACGGCTGTCCTGGGTCATGGCGGGTGCGCACGGGGCGGCTAGAGGGATCGGTTCGGCGCGCCGCACGGCCGGTGATCCGGCTGGCTGGCGGACGCGCCACGGCGCAAGTTTACCGAAAGAGTGCCGCCCGAAGATACCGGAGATTGCAGCGGCCCGGCGCAGTCCGGCACCGATTCTTCTAGAATCGGGGAAACTTTGCCGCGAGAGGGCATCCGGAGCTGTCGCTTCGCGCCAGACGCGCAGGCGCAGAAAACTTGGGACGGCCCGGCGTTTCTCACGAGGCACACTTTCACGAGGAGAACACTGATGGACATGGGAATCGCAGGACGCACCGCGCTGGTCTGCGCGGCCAGCAAGGGTTTGGGGCGCGGCTGCGCGGAAGCGCTTGCCGCTGAAGGCGTCAACTTGACGATCGTCGCGCGCACTGCCGAGACGCTGGAGGCGACCGCGGCGGAGATTCGCAAGCAAAGCGGCGTGGAAGTGAAGACGGTGGCCTGCGACATCACCACGCCGGAAGGCCGCGCCGCGGCGCTCGCCGCCTGTCCGCAGCCGGACATTCTGGTCAACAACGCGGGCGGCCCGCCGCCGGGCGACTTCCGCAACTTCACGCATGACGACTGGATCCGCGCGCTCGAGAGCAACATGCTCACGCCGATCGAGCTGATTCGCGCGACCATCGATTCGATGAGCGCGAACGGTTATGGGCGCATCGTCAACATCACGAGTTCGGCGGTGAAGGCGCCGATCGACGTGCTCGGTTTGTCCAATGGCGCGCGCTCCGGGCTGACCGGCTTCGTCGCGGGACTCGCGCGCAAGGTCGCGCCCACCGGCGTGACCATCAACAACCTGCTGCCGGGTCTGTTCGACACCGACCGCATCGGCGTCACGTTCGAGGCGCAAGCCAAGGCGCAAAACATTTCCGTCGACGAGGCGCGCGCGCAGCGCACGAAGACGATCCCCACCGGCCGCTTCGGCACCCGCGAGGAATTCGGCGCCGCCTGCGCCTTCCTGTGCAGCGTGCATGCCGGCTATATCACCGGGCAGAACTTGCTCATCGACGGCGGCGCCTATCCGGGCACGTTCTGAACGGCCCGCATTCAAGCATCACTACAACAACGACAATCACAACGGTTTCAGGAGTCTTACGTCATGACCACCCGTATCGCGCTGATCGCGCACGATCATAAAAAAGACGACATCGTCAAACTGGCCGGCGAATACGTCGACACGCTGCGCCGCTGCGACATCGTGGCGACCGGCACGACCGGCGGGCGTATCGCCGACGCGCACGGGCTCTCGGTCGAACGCATGTTGTCCGGCCCGCACGGCGGCGACCTGCAGATCGGCGCGCAACTCGCGGAAGGACGCGTGGACATGGTGATCTTTCTGCGCGACCCGATGACGCCTCAGCCGCACGAGCCGGACATCAACGCGCTGGTGCGCGCGTGCGACGTGCACAACATTCCGTGCGCGACCAACATTTCGACGGCGCGCATGGTGCTCGACTCGCTGACCTTGCGTCTCACGCAACAGATTTGAGCTCGCACTCTCGACCCGATCAAGCGACACCCAACCTCAAGGAGACATGATGGTCAAAGCAATCCGATTCGATAAAACCGGCGGCCCCGAAGTGATGAAGTGGGTCGACGTCGAAGTCGGTGAGCCGGGCGCGGGCGAGATCCGTGTCCGGCAGACGGCGGTCGGGCTGAACTATATCGACGTGTACTTCCGCAAGGGTCTGTATCCGTTGCCGTTGCCGGGCGGTCTCGGCATGGAGGCGGCCGGCGAAGTGACGGCGCTCGGTTCGGGCGTAACCGGTCTGAAGGTGGGCGATCGCATCGCCTACGTGGGGCGTCCGCCCGGTGCGTACGCGCAGGAGCGCGTGCTGCCGGCCGCGCAGGTCGTGAAGGTGCCCGACGCCCTGAGCGACGAGCAGGCCGCCTCGGTGATGCTGCAAGGCCTGACCGCGCAATATCTGCTGCGCCGCACGTATCCCGTGAAAGCCGGCGACACGATCCTGATTCAGGCCGCGGCGGGCGGCGTGGGTCTGCTGGTGTGCCAGTGGGCGAAGGCGCTCGGCGTGACGGTGATCGGCACGGTCGGCTCGGATGAAAAAGCGGAGATCGCCACGGCGCACGGCTGCGATCACGCGATCGTCTACACGCGCGAGAACTTCACCAAGCGCGTGCGCGAGATTACCAACGGCGCGGGCGTGCCGGTGGTGTACGACTCGATCGGTAAAGACACGTTTACGGCCTCGCTCGATTGCCTCGCGCCGCTCGGCATGTTCGTGAGCTTCGGCAATGCGTCGGGGCCGTTGCCGCCGATCGATTCGTCGGAATTCGCCGGACGCGGTTCGCTGTTCTTCACGCGCCCGACCCTCTTCACTTATATAGCCAAACGCAGCGACTACGAGGCGATGTCCACCGAACTGTTCGACGTGCTGGTGTCGGGCAAGGTCAAGACGAGCATCAATCAGCGTTATGCGCTCTCGGATGTCGGCCGCGCGCACGCGGACCTCGAAGGGCGCCGCACGACGGGCTCGACGGTGCTGCTGCCGTAACGTCCATGACATGAGCGCGACGGCAGCCGTCGTATAAAAACCGCGCTCATTCGAGCTCGCGCCAGGGCCGGAGCCGAACCGGCGCGGCATGCCGCAAAACCACGCCCAGCCGGCACAAGGCCGTTCCATCGCAGGATGGAGCGGCCTTGTCCGTTTACGCGATTTTTATATACGCCCCCCCATCTTTGACCAGCCCTTTACACGGATCGGCATAACGTTGCGGCTATCCAAAGTCCGTGAATGGAGACCAAAAATGGATGTGCTGTATGTCGGGGGGCTGGTGCTGTTTTCCGCGCTGACCTTCGCGTTGATTATTGGCTGCGAGAAGTTGATGCAGTTTCGCCGTGGGCAGGGAGCGCGCTCATGAACTGGATTCTCTGGTTGTCCGGCGCCGCGACCGCGTTGCTGTTTGTGTACCTGGTCTATGCGCTGTTGCGCGCGGAGGACATTGAATGAACTCGAACAATGTCCTGCAAGCGGGCCTCTTCATCGTCGTGCTGCTGGCAGCCGCGGTGCCGATGTCCCGCTATCTGAGCGCCGTGATGGACGGCAGCTCGCGCGTGGTCCGCTTCGGCGGTCCCGTCGAACGTTTCCTGTATCGCATCGCGGGCGTCGATTCGTCGACGGAAATGAGCTGGAAGCACTACGCAATCGCCACGATCGCGTTCAACGTGCTCGGCGTGGCGTTCCTCTATGTGTTGTTGCGCGTGCAAGGCTGGCTGCCGGCCAACCCGCAGCAGTTCGGCCCGATGACGGTCGACGGCGCGTTCAACACGGCCGTCAGTTTCGTGACCAACACGAACTGGCAGGATTACACGCCTGAACAAACCGTCGGCTATCTGACGCAGATGCTCGGCTTCACCGTCCAGAACTTCTTCTCGGCTGCCACCGGCATCGTGGTGGTGATCGCGCTGATTCGCGGCTTCGCGCGCCATACCGCGCAAACCATCGGCAACTTCTGGGTCGACTTGACCCGCGTCACGCTCTACGTGTTGCTGCCCATGTCGGCGATCCTCGCAGCGCTGCTGATGAGCCAGGGCGTGATCCAGAACTTCAAGTCGTATCAGGACGTGCCGACGCTGCAGACCACGACCTATGCCGCGCCGAAACTCGACGCGCAAGGCAATCCGGTGAAGGACGCCAAGGGCAACCCGGTGACCGTCGATACGCCGGTGAAAACGCAAACCCTCGCGATGGGCCCGGTTGCTTCGCAGGAAGCGATCAAGATGCTCGGCACCAATGGTGGCGGCTTCTTTAACGGCAACTCGGCGCATCCGTATGAAAACCCGACCCCGTTCTCGAACTTCCTGCAGTTGCTCTCGATCCTGATCATCCCCGCGGCGCTGGCGCTGGTGTTCGGCCGCATGATCGCCGACCGCAAGCAGGGCGTGGCCGTGCTCGCCACCATGACGATCGCGTTTGCGGTCTGCGTGTTCGGCGAGATCAGCTCGGAGCAGGGCGGCAATCCGGCCATCGCCGCATTGCATGTCGACCAGTCGGCCAATGCGCTGCAGTCGGGCGGCAATGCGGAAGGCAAGGAAACGCGCTTCGGCATCGCGCAGTCGGGCATCTTCACGGTTGCGACCACCGCGGCTTCGTGCGGCGCGGTTGCCAACACGCATGACTCGCTGACGCCGATCGGCGGCCTCTATCCGATGCTGCTGATGCAACTCGGTGAAGTGATCTTCGGCGGCGTGGGTTCCGGTATGTACGGGATGCTCGTGTTCGCGATGCTGGCCGTGTTCGTGGCGGGCCTGATGATCGGCCGCACGCCGGAATACGTCGGCAAGAAGATCGAAGCGTACGAGATGAAGATGGTGTCGATCGTCGTGCTGCTCACGCCGCTGCTGGTGCTGGTCGGCGCGTCGATCGCGGTATTGAGCGACGCGGGCAAGGCCGGCATTCTCAACCCCGGCGCGCACGGTTTCTCCGAAATCCTCTACGCGTTCAGCTCGGCGGCCAATAACAACGGCAGCGCGTTCGCGGGTCTCACGGTGAGCACGCCGTTCTACAACTGGCTCACGGCGATCGCGATGTGGTTCGGCCGCTTCGGCACGATCATTCCGGTGCTCGCGATTGCCGGCTCGCTGGCCGCGAAAAAGCGCATCGGCGTGACGGGCGGCACGCTGCCCACGCACGGCCCGCTGTTCGTCGTGCTGTTGCTCGGCACGGTGCTGCTGGTCGGCGCGCTGACTTATGTGCCTGCGCTCGCGCTCGGTCCTGGTGTCGAACATCTGATCATGATGGGCGCGCATTGAGGCGACCCTTGCGATCCAACGACTGAACAGGCGCAAACGGGAAATTCGAGGATTCAATGACTGAACATAATGCAACCCGGTCCATGTTCGACCCGGCGCTAGTGCGCCCGGCGATCGTGGACTCCTTCAAGAAGCTCACGCCACGCACGCAGTTCCGCAATCCGGTGATGTTCTGCGTGTACGTGGGTAGCATTCTCACGACCATTCTCTGGATCGCCGCGCTCGGCGGCCAGGCCGAGGCGCCCGCGGGCTTCATTCTCGCGGTCACCTTGTGGCTGTGGTTCACGGTGCTGTTCGCCAACTTCGCGGAAGCGCTTGCCGAAGGCCGTTCGAAGGCCCAGGCGGCGTCGCTGCGCAGCGCGAAGAAAGACGTGATGGCCAAGAAGCTCAACGAGCCGCATCCGAAGTCGCCGATCCGCATTCTGACGGCTTCCGATCTGCGCAAGGGCGACGTCGTGCTGGTCGAAACCGGCGACGTGATCCCGGCGGACGGCGAAGTGATCGACGGCGTCGCGTCGGTCGACGAATCGGCGATCACGGGCGAATCCGCGCCGGTGATCCGCGAGTCGGGCGGCGACTTTTCGTCGGTGACGGGCGGCACGCGCGTGCTGTCGGACTGGATCGTCGTGCGCGTCACGGCGAATCCGGGCGAGGCGTTCCTCGACCGCATGATCGCGATGGTGGAAGGCGCGAAGCGTCAGAAAACGCCGAATGAAATCGCGCTGACGATTCTGCTGGTCGCGTTGACGATCGTGATGCTGTTGGCCACCGCCACGCTGCTGCCGTTCTCGATGTTTTCGGTGGAAGCCGCGAAGGCCGGCCACGTGGTGGCGATCACCGCGTTGGTCGCGCTGCTGGTGTGTCTGATTCCGACCACCATCGGTGGTTTGTTGTCGGCGATCGGCGTGGCCGGCATGAGCCGCATGATGCAGGCGAACGTGATCGCCACATCGGGCCGCGCGGTCGAAGCGGCCGGCGACGTCGACGTGCTGTTGCTCGACAAGACCGGCACCATCACGCTCGGCAATCGCCAGGCCTCGCAATTCGTGCCGGCGCCGGGTGTGACGGAAGAAGCGCTCGCGGATGCCGCGCAACTGTCGTCGCTCGCCGACGAAACGCCGGAAGGCCGCAGCATCGTCGTACTGGCGAAGCAGCGCTTCAACATCCGCCAACGCGATATGGCCTCGTTGCATGCCACGTTCCTCGCGTTCACCGCGCAAACGCGCATGAGCGGCGTGGATTTGCCGGGCCGTGAAATCCGCAAGGGCGCGGCCGATGCGGTCAAGAACTATGTCGAAGCCAACGGCGGCCGTTTCCCCAACGAAGTCAGCAACGCCGTGGCCGAAGTCGCACGGCGCGGCAGCACGCCGCTGGTGGTCGCCGAGAAAGGCGAGCAGGGCGCGCGCGTGCTCGGCGTGATCGAGTTGAAGGACGTGGTGAAGGGCGGCATCAAGGAACGTTTCGCCGAACTGCGCAAGATGGGTATCAAGACCATCATGGTGACGGGCGATAACCGCCTGACTGCGGCGGCGATTGCCGCGGAAGCCGGCGTCGACGATTTCCTCGCCGAAGCCACGCCGGAAGCGAAGCTCGCCACGATCCGCGCGCACCAGGCCGAAGGCCGCCTCGTCGCGATGACCGGCGACGGCACCAACGATGCCCCGGCGCTCGCGCAGGCCGACGTCGCGGTGGCGATGAACACCGGCACGCAGGCCGCGAAGGAAGCGGGCAACATGGTCGACCTCGATTCGAATCCGACCAAGCTGATCGAGATCGTCGAGATCGGCAAGCAGATGCTGATGACGCGCGGTTCGCTCACCACGTTCTCGATTGCCAACGACGTCGCCAAGTACTTCGCGATCATTCCGGCTGCATTCGCCACGACCTATCCGGCGCTGAATGCGCTGAACGTGATGCACCTGGCCACGCCGGCCTCGGCCATCATGTCGGCGGTGATTTTCAACGCGCTGATCATCGTGCTGCTGATCCCGCTGGCGCTCAAGGGCGTGCGCTATCGCGCGCTGGGCGCGGCGATCCTGCTGCGCCGCAATCTGCTGATCTATGGTTTGGGCGGGATCATCGTGCCGTTTATCGGCATCAAGCTGATCGATATGGTGCTGGCCGCGTTCGGTTGGGTCTAAGCGCTAGTTCAAGAGGAATTATTCATCATGAAAAATCTGTTCCGTCCGTTGATCGTGATCTTCGCGGTGCTCACCGCCGTCACCGGACTTGCCTATCCCGCGGTGATGACTGCCGTCGGTCAGGCGGCCTTCAACGATCAGGCCAACGGCAGCATCCTCGAGCAGGACGGCAAGGTGGTCGGTTCGAAGCTGATCGGCCAGCAGTTCGATGCGCCGCAATACTTCTGGGGCCGCCTGTCGGCCACCAGCCCGATGCCGTACAACGCGCAGGGTTCGAGCGGTTCGAATCTCGGCCCGACCAACCCGGCGCTGCTCGACGAAATCAAAGGCCGTATCGACGCGCTGAAGGCAGCCGGAACGGATATGTCGAAGCCGGTGCCGGTCGATCTGGTGACGTCGTCGGGCAGCGGTCTCGATCCCGAGATCAGCCCGGCGGCTGCGGCTTATCAGATCGAGCGCGTCGCCAAGGCACGCAAGCTCGCTGCGAACGACGTGCAGGCGCTGGTGGATCGCTATACGAGCGGCCGTCAGTTCGGCATTCTGGGTGAGCCGCGTGTGAACGTGCTGGAACTGAATCTGGCGCTGGACGAGATGAAGCACGGTTGATCGACGAAACGCGGCAGCGCTTCGCTTCGCAAAGGCGGCGTCCGCGCGACTCCGCCTTTGCCTTTTGACGGCGCAACGCCATGTACGGTGACCGCGGTGTACGGTGGCCGCTATTTGCGGCCGGGCCGCCGCCGTGCCACCATGCATACACCGCCGCTCGCCCAACGATGAAAACCATTGAGCATGAACCGCCCCGATCCCGATGAGTTGCTCGACAAGCTGCAACGCGACGAAGAAAAACGTCAGCGAGGCAGGCTGAAGATTTTTTTCGGCGCGTCGGCGGGCGTCGGCAAAACCTATGCGATGTTGCAGGCCGCGCGCCGGCGTCACGATGAAGGTGCGGACGTGGTGGTCGGCATCGCCGAAACGCATGGCCGCACTGAAACCGCGGCATTGCTCGACGGTCTCGACGTGCTGCCGCTCGCGCATATCGAATATCGCGGCCGCAAGCTCGGCGAGTTCGATCTCGACGCCGCGCTCGCCCGCAAGCCGCAGCTGATTCTAGTCGACGAACTCGCGCACTCGAACGTGCAGGGCGCGCGGCATCTGAAGCGCTGGCAGGACGTGTATGAACTGCTCGACGCGGGCATCGACGTCTATACGACGGTCAACGTCCAGCACCTCGAAAGCCTGAACGACGTGGTCGGCCAGATCACCGGCATTCGCGTCTGGGAGACGGTGCCGGATCGCGTGTTCGATCGCGCCGACGAAGTCACGCTGGTCGACTTGCCCGCCGAGGAACTGCTCGACCGGATGCGCGACGGCAAGGTGTACATGCCGCAGCAGGCCGAGCGCGCGGTGCGCAACTTCTTTCGCAAAGGCAATCTGATCGCGCTGCGCGAGCTGGCGCTGCGCCGCACCGCGGATCGCGTCGATGCGCAGATGCGTGAATATCGCGCCGACCGTTCGATCCAGCGTATCTGGCAGGCGCGCGAGCGCTTGCTGGTGTGCGTCGGCCCCGGCCCGGAAGCACCGATGCTGGTGCGCGCGGCGGCGCGTCTCGCCGCCAGCCTGAAGGCCGACTGGATTGCGGTCTATGTCGAGACGCCGGCGCTGCAGCGTTTGCCGGACGCGCGCCGCGAACGCACGCTGAACGCGTTGAAACTCGCCGCCGAACTCGGCGCCGAAACTGCCACGCTGGCGGCCGCCGACGCGGCCGTCGCGTTGATCGGCTACGCGCAGGCGCGCAACGTATCGAAGCTGGTGGCCGGCGCTTCGGCGCGCACGGGCGTGAAGCGCTGGCTGCGCCGGCCGCTCGGCGAACGTATCGCCGAGAAAACGGCCGATCTCGATCTCACGCTGATTCGCGCCTCGTCCGACCGCGACGGCGGCGAGCATCGCCATCTGTTGAACACCACCGCGAACGCATGGCGCGAGGCGCTGAGCGCGGCGCGCGAACGCCGCTCGCCGCCGCGCGCCTACGGCTTCGCGCTGTTGATCTGCGCGGCCATTACGCTGCTGTCGAGCCAGTTGATCGACCATATCGATCTGACCAATCTCGTCATGCTGTACCTGCTCGGCGTGATCTTCGCCGCGGTGAGGCTGGGACGCGGACCCGGCGTGGTGCTGTCGTTCATGAGCGTCGCCGCGTTCGATTTCTTCTTCGTGCCGCCGCGCATGTCGCTGTCGGTCTCCGACACGCAGTATCTGTTGACCTTCCTGGGCATGCTGCTGACCTCGCTGGTGATCAGCCATCTGACTTCGAGCCTGCGCCGCGAGGCGAGCGTGGCGCGCCGCCGCGAGCAGCGCACCGGCGCGATGTACGCCATGGCGCGCGAACTGGCCGCGGCGTTGACCACGGAACAGATCGTCGGCATCGGCAGCCGTCATGTGAGCGAGGTGTTCGGTGCGCGCGTCGCGATTCTGTTGCCGGACAGCGTCGATCAGGTGAAGCAGAAGATCGAGGATCCCGACGCGGCGATCACGCTCGAAGGCGAGATGCTCGATAGCGACGTGGGCCAATGGGTCTACGATCAGCAGAAGCCGGCCGGCCACGGCACCGACACGCTGCCGGCCGCCGCCGCGCTCTACCTGCCGCTCAAGGCGCCGATGCGCACGCGCGGCGTGCTCGCGGTGGTGATGCGCGACGAGGGCGAGCTCGACGTGCCCGAGCAGCAGCGCATGCTCGACGCGTTCGCCGCGCAGATCGCGCTTGCGCTGGAACGGGTGCATTACGTCGACATCGCGCGCGATGCGCTCGTCAACATGGAGTCGGAGCGTCTGCGCAACTCGCTGTTGTCGGCGATCTCGCACGATCTGCGCACGCCGTTGACGACCATCGTCGGCTTCTCGTCGATGCTGGCGCAAGCGCCCGAGGCGCAGCCCAACAGCGAGCTGGTCGAAGCGATTCACGAGGAAGCGCTGCGCATGACCGGCATCGTCACGAATCTGCTCGACATGGCGCGCTTGCAGGCAGGCAGTCTGCAACTGAACCAGCAATGGACGCTGCTCGAAGAGACGGTGGGCGCCGCGCTGCGCGCGTGCAAACGCGTGCTGGCGAATCATCCGGTGCAGGTGAAACTGCCCGCCGATCTGCCGCTCTTGCACCTCGACGCCGTGTTGATGGAGCGCCTCTTCTCCAATCTGTTCGAAAACGCCGCCAAATATACGGCGCCGGCCACGCCGCTGACGATCGGCGCGCAGCGTCTCGACGCGGACGGCAAGTCGTTCGTGCGCGTGACCGTCGACGATAGCGGCCCGGGCCTGCCCGCGGGCATGGAAGCGCGCGTGTTCGAGAAATTCACGCGCGGCGAGAAGGAGTCGGCCAAGCCGGGCATCGGCCTGGGGCTCGCAATCTGCCGCGCGATCGTGGAAGCGCACGGCGGTACAATCGGCGCGCTCAATCGCGTGTCGGCGGACGGCCGTGTCGAAGGCGCGCGCTTCTGGTTCACGCTGCCGGTGGAGACGCCGCCCGACGCACCGGATTCCATGGAAGACGAGGGCGCCGATTCCTTGACTCACGTCGATACCGGCAGCGATTCAACTCTTAACCCGCTTTCCAAGCCTAGCCATGAGTGACCCCAGCATCACCGTCGTCCTGATCGAAGACGAAAAGCAGATTCGCCGCTTTGTGCGAACGGCGCTGGAAGGCGAGGGCATCGTCGTGCACGATGCCGAAACCGGCAAGCAGGGTCTCGTCGAAGCCGCGACGCGCAAGCCCGATCTGGTGATCGTCGATCTCGGCCTGCCCGACACCGACGGACTCGACGTCATTCGCGAACTGCGCGGCTGGAGCGAGCTGCCGGTGATCGTGTTGTCGGCGCGCACCCAGGAAAGCGAAAAAGTCGCCGCGCTCGATGCCGGCGCGGACGATTACCTCACCAAGCCGTTCGGCGTGTCCGAACTGCTGGCGCGGATCCGCGCGCATATGCGGCGGCGCAATCAAGGCGGCGCCAACGAATCGCCACAGGTGCGCTTCGGCACGGTGACAGTGGATCTGGCCCTGCGGCAGGTGAGCCGCGACGGCGCTGTCGTTCATTTGACGCCGATCGAATACCGGCTGCTCGCCACGCTGGTGCGCCATGCCGGCCGCGTGCTGACGCACCGCCAGTTGCTGCGCGACGTGTGGGGGCCGTCGCATGTCGAGAGCCATCACTACCTGCGCATCTATATGGCGCATCTGCGCGGCAAGCTGGAGCGCGACCCGGCGCAGCCGGAGCACATCATTACGGAAACGGGTGTCGGATACCGGCTGGTGGGCGCGGTTTGAGGCTGTGTGGCTAATTTGCGACGGCGCGGCGCGCTTGCTTGCGGCGGCCCGCTGCCGACGGCGCCTGAACGGCTTTGGTATAATTACAGTTCGTAAGGACGACCTTGCGGTTTCACAAACGGGGACGGCCCCATCTGACCATGGAGCTGTCTCATGTCCTGGATTCTTCTGTTGATTGCCGGTTTGCTCGAAGTCGCGTGGGCGGCCGGTCTCAAAACCTCCGAAGGTTTTACCCGGCTCTGGCCGTCCGTGTTCACGGTGGTGACTGCGCTTGGCAGCTTTGTGCTGCTCGCCATGGCCATGCGCCAATTGCCGCTCGGCACGGCGTACGCGGTGTGGACCGGGATCGGCGCGGTCGGCGCGTTCATCTTCGGGATCGTGATGATGGGCGAGGCCTTGACCGTCGCGCGGGTCGCCAGCGCGGCGCTGATCGTGGTCGGACTGATCGGATTGAAGCTATCTTCCGGGCATTGAGCCCCGCATTGCATGCCGCTGCCGGGCCCATTCGCCGAGTCCGCCGATGCCCGGCCGGCGCCCAATCAGTCTCGCCATTTATTCTCCGCTCTGCGTTCTGCGAATTAACGTGGCTATAATGAGATCGAATCCAACCTGAAATTGTCCGCGGCCCATTTGGCGCGGCCGGCTTGGCGCGGGTCTGACGACTTCAGTGCGGCTCCCCTTTCGTGGCCCGTCGAAGCGCCCGGCACGCACAGCGCGCCCGGAGGCGGCCATGCTTGAATCACTTTCCCTCGCTGCGGGCCTCTCATGGGGCAGCGGTCTGCGCCTCTATCTGACGGTCCTGCTGGCCGGCGTATTCGCCCGTCTCGGCCTCGTCCATCTTCCCGATACGCTGTCCGCGTTGTCCTCGCCGTGGGTCATCGGTGTGGCGGGCGTGCTGACCGTCACCGAATTCCTCGCCGACAAGATCCCCGCGTTCGATTCGCTGTGGGACGCGGTCCATACCTTCATCCGCATTCCGGCGGGCGCCGTGCTGGCAGCCGGCGCGCTCGGCCATGCCGATCCGGCGCTGTTGACCGTGGCCGCGCTCGCGGGCGGCACGCTGGCGGGCACGGCGCACCTTGCTAAAGCGGGCACGCGCGCGTTGATCAATCTGTCGCCGGAACCGGTGTCGAATGTGGTGACCTCGACCGCTGAAGACGGACTCGTGTTCGGCGGCATGCTGCTCGCGCTGTTCGTGCCGCTCGTCTTTCTGGTGTTGATGGTGGGCTTCCTGATGCTGGCCGGCTGGGCGTTGCCGCGGCTCTGGCGTGGGGTGCAGGGCGGTTTTCGCGGCATGGCGACGCACATGGTGTCGCGCTTTGCCAGGAGCAGGCACGATTGAGCGATACGGTACGGGGTTCCACGGCGCGCAGGGCTTTACCGACGACGACGCGCCGGTTCGGTGGCATGGATCTGGTGCGCCAGTCCATTCGCATGACGGCGCGCGACTGGCGCGCGGGCGAGCTGACGATGCTGCTGCTGGCGCTGGTGCTAGCCGTGGCGGCTTTGTCGAGTGTCGGCTTTCTGGCTGACCGTCTGCACCAAGGGCTCGAACGCGACGCGCGGCGCATGATTGCCGCCGACTTCATCGTGCGGGCCGATCATCCGGTCGATCCGCAATTCGCCGGGCAAGCCAAAGCGCTCGGTCTGAATACCGCCAGTACGGCGATCTTTCCCAGCATGATCAATTCGACCGGCGCACAGCCGGTCTCGCGGCTTGCCGCCATCAAAGCCGTGTCGCCCGGTTATCCGCTGCGCGGCGCGTTGCGCATCGCGTCGGCGCCGGGCGCGGCGGACCACCCGGCGCAGTCGATTCCGCCGCCGGGCGTCGTGTGGGTCGATCAGGCGCTGCTCGACGCGTTGAAGGTGCGTGTCGGCGACGCGGTGAAAGTCGGCGGTCGCAACTTCACGATCGGCGCGGTGATCACGCGCGAACTCGACCGCGGTTTCTCGTTCGTCAACTTCTCGCCGCGCCTGATGCTGCGTGCCGACGACGTGCCGTCGACCGGCCTCGTCACCTACGGCAGCCGTGTGACGTACCGCTTGCTGGTCGCGGGCCCGGACGAATCGGTGGCGCGTTTCGCGCAGTTCGCGCATGAGCGGGTGGACGGCGGCAAGATGCGCGGCGTCGCGCTCGAATCGCTGCAGGACGGGCAGCCGCAAGTGCGCCAGACGCTCGACCGCGCGAGTCACTTCCTCACGCTCGTCTCGCTGCTCACGGCCTTGCTGGCGGCCGTGGCGATTGCAATGGCCGCGCATCGGTATATGCGCCGTCATCTGGACGGCTGCGCGGCGATGCGTTGCCTTGGCGTCAGTCAGTCGACGCTGCGTGCGCTCTTCACGCTTGAATTCGTGGGACTCGGTTTGATTGGCGGCGCGCTGGGCGTGGCGCTCGGTTACCTCGGGCATCTCGCGCTGCTCACGTGGCTCGGCAGTCTGATCGACGTCGCGCTGCCGTACCCGACGGTATGGCCGGCACTTGAAGGCATCGCGGCCGGTCTCGTGCTGCTCCTGGGCTTCGCGTTGCCGCCGCTGTTGCCGCTCACGCGCGTGCCGCCGGTGCGCGTGCTGCGCCGCGAATGGGGCGAAGCGGGGCGCACGGCGTGGGCGGCCTACGCGCTAGGCATCGCGCTGTTCGCCGCGCTGCTGATCATCGCGGCAGGCGAGTTGAAGCTCGGCGGGATCGTCGCGGGCGGCTTCGCGGGCGGGATGCTGGTGTTCGCGTGCATCGCGCGGCTCGCGCTGTGGGGCGCGGCGCGCGTCGTGCGCAGCGAGCGCGTGAATGCGAGCATCGGCTGGCGTTATGCGCTGGCGTCGCTCGAACGGCGCAGCAGCGCGAGCGCATTGCAGATCACCGCGCTCGGCATCGGCCTGATGTGTCTGTTGCTGATTGCGATGACGCGCAACGACCTCGTGGCCGGCTGGCGTAAATCGACGCCGCCCGATGCGCCCAACGAATTCATCATCGACATTCAGCCCGACCAGCGCGACGCCGTCACGCAATATCTGAGCACGCATGGCGTGCCCGGTACGGTGCTCGCGCCGATGGTGCGCGGACGGCTGACCGCGATCAACGGTAAGCCGGTCAATCCGGACGCGTTCAAGGGCGACGACGCCAAGCGTCTCGTGGATCGCGAATTCAATCTGTCATACACGACCGAGCTACCCGACGACAACCGTCTCGCCGCCGGCACATGGTACGGCGACACGAAAACGCCGCAGATTTCGATCGAGCAAGGACTCGCCAAGCTGATCAACGTGAAACCCGGCGACATGCTGCGTTTCGACGTGACCGGCTTGCAGATCGACGCGCCGGTCACGAGTGTACGCAAGCTCGACTGGGGTTCGTTCAAGGTCAACTTTTTCGTGCTGATGCCGCCCGCGGCTTTGCAGGATTTCCCGGCGACGTTCATCACGAGCTTCCATTTGCCGCAGGAGAAACAGTCGACCATCGACGGCCTGATCTCCACTTATCCGAACCTCACCGCCATCGACACCGGGCCGATTCTCGCGCAGGTGCAGCGCGTCTTGCAGCAGGTGATCGGGGCGGTGCAGTTCCTGTTCGCGTTCACGCTCGCGGCGGGCGTGCTCGTGCTATACGCGGCTCTTGCCGGCACGCGCGATGAGCGTATGCGAGAATCCGCGCTGCTGCGCGCGCTGGGCGCGTCGCATCGACAGGTGCGGGCGGTGCAGATCGCCGAGTTCGTCGCGGTCGGCGCGCTGGCGGGTCTGATGGCGGCGGCCGGCGCGCAGGCCATCGGCTACGTGCTGGCGACGCGCGTCTTCGAGTTCTATCTGAGTTTCAATCCCTGGTTGTTGCCGGCGGGCATCGCCGCCGGCATCGCGTGTGCCGGCGTGGGCGGCTGGCTAAGCTTGCGGCATGTGCTGGCGCGGCCGGCGTTGCAATCGCTGCGGGACGCGTGATTTTTCTTATCGGTTAGTGAGCAGGTATGAGTGATTTGAACGACGAAGTGTCCGCGGCGCAGCCGACGGCCTTCGAACTGGTGGGCGGCGAAGCGCGTGTGCGTGAACTGGTCGACCGCTTTTACGACCTGATGGATCTCGAAGCGGATTTCGCCGGAATCCGCGCGTTGCATCCCGAATCGCTCGACGGTTCGCGCGACAAGTTCTTCTGGTTCTTGTGCGGCTGGATGGGCGGCCCGGATCACTACATCAGCCGCTTCGGTCATCCGCGTTTGCGCGCGCGGCATTTGCCGTTCGCGATCGCCTCCAGCGAGCGCGATCAGTGGCTCAGGTGCATGGCGTGGGCGATGGAAGACGTCGGTCTTGCCGAGCCGCTGAGGGAGCGCCTGCTCGGCTCGTTCTTCGAAACGGCTGACTGGATGCGCAACCGGAATGGCTAACGGGTTGGGGTTGGGCTCGACACCCGGGGCGGCAACTGCGGATTACGCCGACATGCCTCAGGAAGCACGCGAAGTCCTAGACTGCTGGTTCGGCGTACCGGGCGCGCCGGAGTTCGGCACGGAGCGCAAAATCTGGTTTTCACGCAATGCCGCTTTCGACACGATGCTGCGGGAACGCTTCGGTACCCTGATCGATGCGGCCCGCGAGTCCGCGCTCGACAACTGGACGCAAACACCGCTCGGCGCGCTGGCGCTCGTCGTCGTGCTGGATCAGTTCTCGCGCAATTGTCACCGTAACACGGCGCGCGCGTTCGCCGCCGACCAGAAAGCCTTGCTCACCGCGCAGCAGATGATCGCCAGTGGGGCCGACCGCCGGCTGCCTACGGTGCATCATCGCGCGTTCGCCTATCTGCCGTTCGAGCACGACGAGACGCTCGCAAGTCAGCGCGAGTCGCTGCGTCTGTTCAAGCAGTTGAACGCGGAGCGGGGCGGCAAGTCGTATTACCGGTCCGCGGTGCGGCACGCGGAAATCATCGAGCGTTTCGGACGCTTTCCGCATCGCAATGCGCCGCTCGGGCGTCCATCGACGGCGGAAGAAAGCGCCTTCCTGCGCACACCCGGTTCATCGTTCTAGGCCCACAGGCACTCGCCGCTCGGCTGACGCGCACGCGGCGCGTAGCGAGCAGGAAAGCGAGACCTAGCGCCCGCCGGATACATCGAGCAGCGCACCCGTCACATACGAAGCAGCGTCGCTCAACAACCAGACGATCGTTTCCGCCACTTCGTCGGCCGTGCCGGGGCGGCCGAGCGGTGTGGTCGCGCCGAGTTGCGCGGCGCGCTCGGGCTTGCCGCCGCTCGCGTGGATCTCGGTGTCGATCAAGCCAGGGCGCACCGCGTTCACGCGCACGCCTCGCGGGCCGAGTTCCTTGGCGAGGCCGAGCGTCATCGTATCGACGGCGCCTTTCGAGCCGGCGTAGTCGACATATTCGTTCGGCGAACCAAGACGCGACGCCGCCGACGACACGTTGACGATCACGCCGCCCGCGCCGCCGCTGTCGGTCGACATGCGCCGCGCGGCTTCGCGCGCGCACAGATACGCGCCCAGCACGTTGACGTCGAACATGCGCTTCAGGCGCACGAGGTCCATGTCGGCGAGTTGGCTCGACGGCGCGACGATCCCGGCGTTATTGACGAGCGCATCGAGCCGGCCGAACTTCTGTTGAAGCGCGTCGAACATCGCCAGCACGTCGGCTTCGTTTGCGACATCGCCCGCAATCGTCAACGCGCGGCCACCCGCGCGTTCGACTTCGGCGGCGGTGTCCTGTGCCGCGGCGAGATTTTGCGCGTAGTTCACGCCGACCGACCAGCCGCGCGCACCCAGCAAACGCGCGGTCGCGCGGCCAATGCCGCGGCTGCCACCGGTGATCAGAACGGCTTTCGTCATCGCAACCTCAACGTTAGGGGAAACTCAGACCGCGTCGCGCTTGATCGCCCACTTGTCGCTGACGGGCGGCTGGTAGCGTTGCAGCTTGCCGATCAACCCGGCGGGATCGGCGTCGATCTGCAGGATGTCGAAATAGGTCTGGCGCATGAAGCCTTCGTCGACCGTGTGCTGAAGCATATTGATCAACGGATCGTAGAAGCCGTCGATATTCAGCAGCGCCACCGCTTTCTGGTGGTAGCCGAGTTGCGCCCACGTGTAGACCTCGAACAGCTCTTCGAGCGTCCCCGCGCCGCCAGGCATCGCGACGAACGCGTCGGACAGGTCGGCCATCATCTTCTTGCGATGATGCATATCGGGCACGACATGCAGTTCAGTCAGGCCGTTATGGCCGACTTCCTTGTTGACCAGCAGCTCGGGAATCACGCCGATCGCGCGGCCGCCTTCGGCCATCACCGTGTCGGCGATCACGCCCATCAGACCGACCTTGCCGCCGCCGTACACCAGTGCGAGATCGGCTTGCACCAGCGCGCGGCCAAAGGCGCGCGCCGCTTCCGCATACAACGGTTTGGCTCCGTTGGAGGAGCCGCAATACACACACACCGACTTCATGCTCAAACGTCCTTCGGTTCGTTGCGGGGCGCGGCGCCTTCCTTGGGCGGCAGGTAGTCGTAAAACTCGCGCTTGGGCAGCTTGCCCGACACGAGGTCGTCGAAAATCTGCCGCGAGCGGCCGCGCAGATAAGGCGCCATCAGCGACACGATCTGTACGCTCACCTGATGCAGCTCCGCGCGCATCGCTTCCTGCTCGTTGTATTTGCGCGGGTTCATCACGAACTGGTACGAGAGCCAGTACGTGCCGATCACGCCGACGTTGGTGGCGATCACGTGCAGCTCTTCCGGCGTGACGACCATTTCGCCGTCGGCGACGAGCTGTTCGCAGAACTGGCTCGCAAACCGCACCTTGTGGCTGATGATCTGCTTGAAATGCGTTTCGAGCGTGCGATTGCGCGCCAGCAGATCGTTCAGGTCACGATACAGGAAACGATAGCGCCACGTGAAATCGACCATGTACTGCAGATACGACCACATTTCGTCGATGGTCGCGCGATGGTCGTCGGGAAAACGCAGACGCTTTTCGATCTCCTGCTCGAACTGGCTGAAGATGCTGTTGATGATGTCGTCTTTGTTGCGGAAGTGGTAGTACAGGTTGCCTGGACTGATTTCCATTTCCTCGGCGATCGTCGTCGTCGTGACGTTCGGCTCGCCGATTTCGTTGAACAGCTTCAACGACAGTTCGAGAATCCGTTCGCGCGTGCGGCGGGGAGGTTTGGCTTCCATGTCGTCCGGCCCTGGTTACGCCGGGCTGGGGCACACGGCGGCGTGCCGCTCTTTGCGTGATCCACCCGGACGCGGTTGGTATATGAGCGCCCCCAACCTGTCGCAGTTCGACAGGCCTCCGCGAGGGCAATTCCCCAAGCCCCAAAGGGGACTTCCTTCGGAACGGGGACTTCCTGCGGAGCGGAAAACTTGGGGCGGTCCAGCGTTTTCCTGTGAGACTGTCGGACGATTATAAACCGAGCGTTCTTATACCAAGCGGATAGTCAGGGTTTTCATTGCTCAAGGCGGTTTCGCGCGCCGTTCGACGGCGGCGTGAGCGCATTAAAACGCGCTGACGCGCGCCTTCACAGCCATGCCTTGACCCAATGCACGACCAGTGGCCCGACGATCAGCAGCCACGTCATCAGGCACATGCCGAGCGCGACCATCACGGCCGCGCTGCCGAGATCCTTCGCGCGGCGCGAGAGTTCATGGCGTTCGAGCGAAATCCGGTCGATGGCCGCTTCCACGCTCGAATTCAGCAACTCGACGATCAGCACCAGCAGCACGGAACCGAGCAGCAATACGCGCGACACCGGCTCGACCGGCACCAGCACGCCGCAGGGAATCAGGATCGCGGCGAGCGTGAGCTCCTGGCGAAAGGCGCTTTCCTCGCGAATCGCCACGCGAAATCCGGCGAGCGAATTTTTCATCGCGTGCCAGGCGCGCGTGAGGCCGCGATTGCCTTTGTAGGGATTGAAAGGCAGCGGCGCGAGTGGATCGTCGGGACTGAGCGGTTCGTTCTGCGTGTCGGATTGCGTGCCGTTCTGTCGCGTGCCGTTCGCGGCACTCGCTCCGTTCATGCCGTTCAAACCATGTGCATGATCTGCATGATTCGGCGTGCCTGGCTCGCTCACGTCGTCGAAGGGTTCGATGCTCGCGTTGTCGTTGTCGTTGTCGTTCTCGGCATCGACGGCACGCAGCGCGCCGTTCGGCGCGCGCCCCACGGTGGATGGTCTGGTTCGCATGGACAACTCGGCACGCCGCGTCACGCGGCGGCGCTTTCCTCGCGATATGAAGCGCGCGGCAGCGGCTTCAGATGCGCGGCGAATTGCTCGGAGGCCGCCGCCCACGAGAAGCGTTCGGCCCACGCGCGCGCGTGGTTGCGATCGATCTTCAGCGCTTCAAGGCAGGCTTCGCGCAGGTCTTCGTGCATCGCACCCGCGCCGCCGTCGCCGAGCACGTCGATCGGACCGGTGACGGGATACGCCGCGACCGGCGTGCCGCAGGCGAGCGCTTCGAGCAGCACGAGCCCGAACGTATCGGTGCGGCTCGGGAACACGAAGACGTCCGCCGCCGCATAGACCTTCGCCAGCTCGGCCTGCGTCAGCACGCCCAGGTAATTCGCTTGCGGATAGCGCGACTTCAGTTCGGCGAGCGCCGGACCTTCACCGGCAACCCACTTCGAACCCGGCAGATCGAGCTTCAGAAACGCCTCGACGTTCTTCTCGACTGCCACACGTCCCACGTACAGAAAGATCGGCCGTGCGCTGTTGAGCACCTTCGAGTCCATCTGGTGAAAGATGTCCAGGTCGACGCCGCGCGTCCACAGCACGACGTTGGTGAAGCCGAATTTTTCGAGGTCGCTCTTGACGACCGGCGTGGGCGCCATCACAGCCAGCGACGGCTTGTGAAACCAGTGCAGAAACTTGTAGGTCGCGGCGAGCGGAATGCCGAAGCGCGCCTGCACGTACTCCGGAAAACGCGTGTGATAAGCGGTGGTGAACGGCAGCTTGTGCTGGATCGCGTAGGCGCGCGCGGCCATGCCGAGCGGACCTTCGGTGGCGATGTGCAACGCGTCGGGCGAGAAGGCATCGATACGCTCGCGCAGCTTGCGGCGCGGCAGCAGCGAGAGGCGGATCTCAGGATAAGTCGGGCAAGGGATCGTTTTGAATTCGAGCGGCGTCAGCAGATCGACGTGATGGCCGAGCGCGCTGAGTTCGCGCGTGGTGTTTTTCAGCGTGCGCACGACGCCGTTGACCTGCGGTTCCCATGCGTCGGTGACGATCATGATCTTCATCGGTTTTGGCCCAATAGAAGTTAAGAGGGACTACGCGGTCGCCCGGGCCTTTTGCACGCCCACTTCCGGGGAGCGCATCACGGTCCAGTAGATCACCTTCAGTTCGCCTTCATAGGTTTCGACGAGTGCCGACAGGCTTTCCACCCAGTCGCCGTCGTTGCAATACAGGACGCCGTCGATATCGCGTATCTCGGCTTTGTGGATGTGCCCGCAGACCACGCCGTCGCAGCCGCGGCGGCGTGCTTCGTCGGTCATCACGCGTTCGAACGAGGAGATGAAATTCACCGCGTTCTTCACCTGATGCTTCAGGTACTGCGACAGCGACCAGTACGGAAAACCGAGCCGGCTGCGGATCCGGTTGAACCAGCGGTTCAGGATCAGGATCATGGTGTAGAGCGTGTCGCCGAGATAGGCGAGCCACTTGGCGTGCTGGATCACACCGTCGAACAGATCGCCGTGCACGATCCACAGACGCTTGCCGGCGAGCGTGGTGTGAAACGCCTCGCCGCGCACGTGGATGTCGCCGAACGCGAGGTCGCAGAACTGGCGTGCGGCTTCGTCGTGATTGCCGGGCACGTAGATCACTTGCGTGCCTTTGCGCGCCTTGCGCAGCACCTTCTGCACGACGTCGTTGTGGGCCTGCGGCCAGTACCAGCCTTTCTTCAACTGCCAGCCGTCGATGATGTCGCCCACGAGGTACAGATACTCCGACTCGTTGTGGCGCAGAAAATCGAGCAGATAGGGCGCCTGGCAGCCGCTCGAACCGAGATGGATGTCGGACAGCCAGATGGTGCGGTAACGGTGCGGCTCGGCGTGATCGTCGTCGTGATGACTGGCGTTGGCGTCGAGCGGCAGTGGCGGCACGGGCAGCGGCAAGCCGTGACTATGGTTGGGTTCCGGGCGGAACGCGACAGGGTCGACGCTCGGGCCGGTCTGGCGGAACAGGGAAGTCGCGGACGTTTTGGGGTCCATGGCTCACGCGTCGAGTTGCGGTGCCCGTATTGGGCCAAGTGTGCGTGACTGTGCCGTGACAGTCATGAGAAGTTCTTATTACTGCGCGGCGCGGGAGGTGGGGCGGTGGGGGCGACGGGCGGGGGATCAGAATATAGACGGCCGTGATGGGCGCGGCTCGCGCGGCGTCGCGGTGGCTCGACGGGCGCGCGAAGTCATGGACTGGTCAGCTCGGCCGCGACTGGCGTGGCTCGCGTAGT
Organism: Paraburkholderia sp. RL17-347-BIC-D; assembly: GCF_046027915.1. NCBI lineage: Bacteria > Pseudomonadati > Pseudomonadota > Betaproteobacteria > Burkholderiales > Burkholderiaceae > Paraburkholderia > Paraburkholderia sp. RL17-347-BIC-D. Next base: position 58,218 of record NZ_JARESS010000016.1, on the reverse strand, counting down.
GTGGTAACGACCCGACAGGAGAGCGAAATAATTGTCCGGCCGGCACGGTCGCGCTCGGCATGACGCGCGCCGGGAGATAGCGGCCCAACAGATAAGCGAAATATCGACAGCGTAGCTTGAGACGGATCAGCGCGAGACGCTGACGACCCGCGTGCCCGCGAGGCGGTCGTGCAGGAATTGACGCTGCGGATCGAAGCGGCCGGTGGCCGCCCACAGCACGAACCAGATGCCGGCGATCAGCAGCGTCTGCGGCAGCTTGAGTCCGAGCAGCGGATGCAGCGCGAGCGGCGGCAGAAACCATAGCCACGCGAGCACGTAGCGGGCAACCGCGCGGCCGGTGGAGAGCGGCGTGCCGTCTGCGGCGACCACGCGCAGACGCCAGGTTTTCATCGGCAGGGTCTGGCCGCTGTGGGTCCAGAACCAGACGAAATACACGCCGACCACGAGGCCGATCCATGTTGCCAGCAGGTTGTGATGAGTCAGACCATTGCGTTGCTGCGTCAGCGTGCTGAACAGGTAGCCGGCGACGAACACCACGCCGAACAGGATCACCGCTTCATAGAGCAGCGCCGCGAGGCGCCGCCGGACGGTGGGTGCGTTGCCGTTGGTATCGGCGGTCAATGCTGACGACGCGAGCGGTTGGGACACGGCGCGGCCGGGCTCAGGAGCCGTTGAAGATCGACGGCGCTTCAGCCGGCGAAACCGGCAGCGGCGTAGCAGGCACGAAACTCCCGGCGGCGGGAATCGGCGGCGCTGCGACCGGGCTCGGCAACGACGCCGCGGCTGCCGCGCTCACCGCTGCAGCGCCGCTTGCGCCATGCTCACGCGCATTGACTAGGCGATCGAGCCCCTTGATTTCGCTGCGGCCCGAGGGCGGCGCGCTGACCACGCTGGGGCGCCGCTTGCGCTCGCTGGCGGCGAGCCGTTCCTTCTGTTCTTCGGGCAACTGCTGATACGCCTTCCACGCGTTCTGACGAGTTTCGCGCGGCAATTCCTTCGACACCTGGTAATTTTCACGCGCGACGCGCCGCTGATCGGGCGTCATACGGGTCCATTCAGTCATGCGCTCATGCAGGCGTTTTTGCGCATCAGCCGACATCTTCGGGTAACGCGACGCGATCTTCAGCCATTTGCGCTTACGTTCGTCGCTGAAGGAATCCCATTGGGCTTCAAACGGCGCGAGCGCGATATGCTCGGCCGACGTCAGGCGCGACCATGCCATCGGACTGTTGCTGCCGGGCAGGCTGGGCAATTCGACGGCGAGCGTCGGCGCGGGCGCCTTGGCGGTCGCGTTGGCGCCCGCGACAGGCGCGCTGACGGGCGACGGGCTAGGATAAAAGCGCGGATAAGTCGCGGCAAACGACACCAGGGCCGCGATCGTGCATCCGAAAACAACGGCCAGGCCGCGCTTGTAACTCACCCGAAGAATCTCCCGCTCAGTGGGCGCGTGAAAGGTACGCGTTGAAACCGTGGTCGAGATAGGCATTGAGCGGCAGGTCGTCGCTTAGCATGGCGGCATCGATATCGGCGAGTTCGGCGGTGCGTTGCTGGTCTTCCCAGTAGGCAATGCCCACGAGGCTGACGACCAGCGCGGCGAGCGGCCACGCGAGCGCAAAGCGGCGCAGCGGCGAACGGCGGCGCTGCGGCAGTTCGACCGGCGGCATGCCGGAGGCCATGCCCGCACCGGCGAGGGCCGGCACGAACACCGGCGCGCTCACGGTTTCGGGCTTCTTGCGGGCGAGCGCGGCACGGCGCGCCGCGGCGAGTCGGTCGACGGTGGCGGGCGCAATGCTGGCGGCGTTTTCGTCGAGCGCGCGGCGCACCTGGCGGGCGAACTCGAGTTCTTTAGTTTCGAGGGAGCTCATAGCGTGATTCCTTTGGCCTTGAGCGCTTGCGCCAGCGTGTGGGTGGCCCGCGAGCAGTGCGTTTTCACACTGCCTTCGGAGCAGCCCATTGCGGCGGCAGTCTCGGCGACATCCATATCTTCCCAATAACGCATGAGAAACGCCTCCCGTTGACGTGCCGGTAACTTTTGGATCTCGTCGTCGATTAACTGCAGAACCTGTTCGCGTTCGAGTTTCTGTTCGTTGCTCTCGGAACCCGCCGAGCCTTGCTGGGCCTCGAAGGTTTCGAGGGGGTCGAAATCCTCGTCGTCGGCGTTGCCGAGCGACGAAAAAAGACTCACCCAAGTATTGCGCACTTTCGCACGACGGAAATAGTCGTGCATCGCATTCTGCAGAATACGCTGAAACAGCAGCGGAAGTTCGGCGGCCGGACGGTCGCCGTATTTTTCGGCGAGCTTGATCATCGCGTCCTGCACGATATCCAGCGAGGCGTCGTCGTCCCGCACGGCGTAGACCGTCTGCTTGAATGCGCGCCTTTCGACGCCCGCCAGAAAATCGGCGAGTTCCTTGTCTGATGCCATCCGTTGGGGGTCGGCGCAGCGAGCGTGCGCGTAATCGGTCGAAAAATGTCGTAAAACTCGCGGATGCTAACAAACTTTTGCGCCGCTGGGGCGAAACGTGATTCACCTTGCATCTCTATAACAGGCTTTCGGTCATTTTCGAGATTCGGCGGAAGGCGCCAAGGCAATATTTGCTTGACCGCGCGGGCGTCTGCAGATATCGTCGCTGGTTCGCAACATAAGTGACTTGTCTCAATTGAGGTGTGGCCCAAGAAGCTCACCTGTCAACTGGACGCGCCGCTTGAACCCGAGCCACAAGCCCGGCAGAGAGCACCCGATCAAATTTTTGCCGAAATTTCGAAAGGTGAATTAATGAATATGCCCAGCGCGGAATTCTCCACGTCGGATACGACTCCCCATCTCGAAGCTGACTCTATCGGCGCCACCGTGCTCATGAAGGCACTGGCCGACGAAGACGTCGAGTTTGTGTGGGGCTATCCCGGCGGCTCGGTACTCTACATTTACGACGAGCTGTACAAGCAGGACAAGTTCCAGCATATCCTCGTGCGCCACGAGCAGGCCGCTGTCCACGCCGCCGACGCTTACTCGCGTTCCACCGGCAAGGTCGGTGTGTGCCTCGTGACCTCCGGCCCCGGCGTCACCAATGCGGTGACCGGCATCGCCACCGCCTACATGGATTCGATCCCGATGGTGGTGATCAGCGGCCAGGTGCCGACTGCCGCGATCGGCCAGGATGCGTTCCAGGAGTGCGACACGGTCGGCATCACGCGTCCTTGCGTGAAGCACAACTTCCTCGTGAAGGACGTGCGCGACCTCGCCGCCACCGTCAAGAAAGCCTTCTATATCGCACGTACCGGCCGTCCCGGCCCGGTGCTGATCGACATTCCGAAAGACGTGTCGAAAGCGCCTTGCCAGTACGAACCGCTCAAGACTGTTTCGCTGCGCTCGTACAACCCGGTCACGAAGGGCCACTCCGGCCAGATCCGCAAGGCCGTGGCGTTGCTGTTGTCGGCCAAGCGTCCGTACATCTATACCGGCGGCGGCATCATTCTCGCGGACGCCTCGCGTGAACTGAACCAGTTCGCCGATCTGCTCGGCTATCCCGTCACCAACACGTTGATGGGTCTGGGCGGCTATCGCGCGAGCGACAAGAAATTCCTCGGCATGCTCGGCATGCACGGCACGTACGAAGCCAACATGGCGATGCAGCACTGTGACGTGCTGATCGCGATCGGCGCGCGTTTCGACGACCGTGTGATCGGCGACCCGGCGCACTTCTCGTCGCGTCCGCGCAAGATCATCCATATCGACATCGATCCTTCCTCCATCTCCAAGCGCGTCAAGGTCGACATTCCGATCGTCGGCGACGTGAAGGAAGTGCTGAAGGAGTTGATCGAGCAGCTGCAAACGGCCGAACATGGCCCGGACACCGCGGCGCTCGCCGACTGGTGGAAGGACATCGAAGCCTGGCGTGCGAAAGACTGCCTGAAGTTCGACCGCAAGAGCGAGATCATCAAGCCGCAGTACGTGGTGGAAAAGGCGTGGGAACTGACCGACGGCAATGCCTTCGTGTGTTCCGACGTCGGCCAGCACCAGATGTGGGCGGCGCAGTTCTATCGCTTCAACAAGCCGCGCCGCTGGATCAACTCCGGTGGTCTCGGCACGATGGGCTTCGGCCTGCCGGCGGCGATGGGCGTGAAGATGGCGCACCCGGACGACGACGTGCTCTGTATCACGGGCGAAGGCTCGATCCAGATGTGTATCCAGGAGCTCTCCACCTGCAAGCAGTACGAGACTCCGGTGAAGATCATTTCGCTGAACAACCGCTATCTGGGCATGGTGCGCCAGTGGCAGCAGATCGAATACAGCAAGCGCTATTCGCATTCGTACATGGATGCGCTGCCGGATTTCGTGAAGCTCGCCGAAGCGTACGGCCACGTCGGCATGCGTATCGAACGCACGGCCGATGTCGAGCCGGCGCTCAAGGAAGCGCTGCGTCTGAAAGATCGCACGGTGTTTCTCGATTTCCAGACCGATCCGACCGAAAACGTCTGGCCGATGGTTCAGGCCGGCAAGGGCATCACCGAGATGCTCATGGGTTCGGAAGATCTATAACGACGGAATTTGCGTCGGCTTCGTCATGCGCGCCTTCATGAAAGGCGAGGGCGGACGAAGCGGCGCGACTCCGCTCGCAGACATCGACAAAACATCTGGAAGAAGCGAATCATGAGACACATCATTTCCGTCCTGCTGGAAAACGAACCGGGCGCGTTATCACGCGTGGTTGGTCTGTTCTCGGCACGCGGCTACAACATTGAAACCTTGACGGTGGCTCCGACCGAAGACCGTTCGCTGTCGCGCATGACCATCGTCTCCATTGGCTCGGACGACGTGATCGAACAGATCACGAAGCATCTGAACCGCCTGATCGAGGTGGTGAAAGTGGTCGACCTTACCGAGGGCGCCCACATCGAACGCGAGCTGATGTTGATCAAGGTGAGGGCGGTCGGCAAGGAACGTGAGGAGATGAAGCGGATGTCGGATATTTTCCGCGGCCGCATCATCGACGTCACCGAAAAGACCTACACGATCGAACTGACGGGCGCGAGCGACAAGCTCGACGCCTTTATCGAAGGGCTCGACGCCACGGCGATTCTCGAAACGGTCCGCACGGGCAGCTCGGGGATTGGTCGCGGCGAGCGCATTCTGAAGGTGTGACGCGCGAGCGTTCAACCGTCTCGATCCAGGCCGGGCCGTGCCTGCACCAACCCGGCCACGCAACACACTATTTGCAGCATTTGAATTTCACTGAATCATCGAATTTAGCCAAGGAACCGACATGAAAGTTTTCTACGACAAGGACGCTGACCTCTCCCTCATCAAGGGCAAGCAAGTCACCATCATCGGCTATGGCTCGCAAGGCCATGCGCACGCGCTGAACCTGAAGGAAAGCGGCGTGAACATCACGGTCGGTCTGCGCAAGGGCGGCGCATCGTGGAGCAAGGCTGAGAACGCCGGCCTGCAAGTCAAGGAAGTGGCGGAAGCCGTCAAGGGCGCGGACGTCGTTATGATGCTGCTGCCGGACGAGCAGATCGCCGAAGTCTATGCCAAGGAAGTGCACGCCAACGCCAAGCAAGGCGCGGCGCTGGCATTCGCACACGGCTTCAACGTTCACTACGGTCAAGTGATTCCGCGTGCCGACCTCGACGTGATCATGATCGCGCCGAAGGCACCGGGCCACACGGTTCGCGGCACCTACACGCAAGGTGGCGGCGTGCCGCACCTGATCGCCGTCGCGCAGGACAAGTCGGGCGCAGCACGTGACATCGCACTGTCGTACGCGGCAGCGAACGGCGGCGGCCGTGCCGGCATCATCGAAACGAACTTCCGCGAAGAAACGGAAACCGACCTGTTCGGCGAACAAGCCGTGCTGTGCGGCGGTACGGTCGACCTGATCAAGGCCGGCTTCGAAACGCTGGTGGAAGCGGGCTACGCGCCGGAAATGGCGTACTTCGAATGCCTGCACGAACTGAAGCTGATCGTCGACCTGATCTACGAAGGCGGCATCGCGAACATGAACTACTCGATCTCGAACAACGCCGAATACGGCGAGTACGTGACGGGTCCGCGTATCGTGACGGCTGAAACGAAGAAGGCGATGAAGGCCGTGCTGACCGACATTCAGACGGGCGAGTACGCAAAGAGCTTCATCATCGAAAACAAGGCTGGCGCACCGACGCTGCAATCGCGCCGCCGTTTGACGTCCGAGCACCAGATCGAACAGGTCGGTGCGAAGCTGCGCGCGATGATGCCGTGGATCGCGAAGAACAAGCTGGTCGACCAGTCGAAGAACTAAGCTGGTTCTAGCTGTTGTCCGGCGCGGCGCCGTGCCGCAATAGCCGGACAGATCAAAAAGCCGTCCAAGGGTGCTGAACCCTGGGCGGCTTTTGCTATCCTACGGTTTTACAAAAACACAGAAGCCATTCATGAATTACCCTCATCCGATCATCGCGCGAGAAGGCTGGCCGTTCATCGCCATCGCGGCCGTCGTTGCACTCCTGGTTCACTTCATCGCGGGGTTCGGCTTTTCATGGCTGTTCTGGCTCCTCCTGATCTTCGTCGTGCAGTTCTTCCGCGATCCGGCGCGCCCGATCCCCACGCAGGCGAATGCCGTGCTGTGCCCGGCCGATGGCCGTATCGTCGCGGTCGAGACCGCGCATGATCCGTATGCCAACCGTGAAGCGCTGAAGATCAGCGTGTTCATGAACGTCTTCAACGTCCACTCGCAACGTTCGCCGGTGGATGGCGCGATCTCCAAGGTCGAATATTTCCCGGGCGCGTATCTGAATGCCGCGGTGGACAAGGCTTCCACCGAAAACGAGCGCAATGCGGTGGTGATCGAAATGGCCGGCGGCCAGACTGTGACCTCGGTGCAGATCGCCGGTTTGATCGCGCGGCGCATTCTTTGCTACGTACGGGCAGGTGAGCCGCTCACCCGTGGTCAACGGTACGGATTTATCCGCTTCGGTTCGCGCGTCGACGTGTATCTGCCGGTGGGCAGCCGTCCGCGTGTGTCGATCGGCGAGAAGGTTTCGGCGTCGTCCACGATCCTCGCTGAACTATAAAGCGGCACCAAGGAGGTTTTCCGAATGGCCGCATTCAAACCGCGTCGACCCCGTAACAGCGGACCGCTTCCGCGTCCGTTTCGCCGTAACAAGCCGATGGTGACGGAGGCGGCGGTCGACAGCCGGCGCGCCCAGCGTCAGCAGTTCCTGAGAAAGCGCGGCATTTATCTGCTGCCGAACGCCTTTACCACCGCGGCCCTGTTCTGCGGCTTCTTTGCCGTGGTGCAGGCCATGAATGTGCGCTTCGAGGTCGCGGCCATCGCGATTTTCGTGGCCATGGTGCTGGACGGCATGGATGGCCGCGTCGCCCGCATGACGCATACGCAAAGCGCGTTCGGCGAGCAGTTCGACAGCCTGTCGGACATGGTGTCGTTCGGTGTGGCGCCGGCGCTCGTGATGTACGAGTGGATTCTGAAGGACCTCGGCCGCTGGGGCTGGCTCGCGGCGTTCGTCTACTGTTCGGGCGCCGCGTTGCGTCTCGCGCGGTTCAACACGAACATCGGCGTGGTCGACAAGCGTTTCTTCCAGGGCATGCCGAGCCCGGCCGCGGCGGCGCTGATCGCCGGTTTCGTGTGGCTCGCCACCGACAACCGCGTGCCGCTCAAGCTGGTCTGGCTGCCGTGGGTTGCCTTCGTGCTGACCATCTACGCCGGCGTGACGATGGTGTCGAACGCGCCGTTCTACAGCGGCAAGGCGCTCGACGTGCGGCATCGCGTGCCGTTCGGCGTGATTCTGCTGGTAGTGGTCGCGTTCGTGCTGGTGTCCTCCGACCCGCCGCTGATGCTGTTCGGCCTGTTCGTGCTGTACGGCCTGTCCGGTTACGTGTTCTGGGGTTATCAGGCGATGCGGGGCAGGGCGAATCCGGCTCGCTCGGTGACAGGCGACAGGTAACGGTTCGCTCGCGTGCGCTGATGTGCATGACACAGGAAAACGGCGGCCTTCGGGTCGCCGTTTTTCGTTTGGCGAGCCCGTTTGGCGGTGCCCCGCAACGCTCCGTAGGCAGGTCCGGCGCTAATTGCACGCCGGCGGGAATGTCGCTATAGTCGTTGGATCAATGCGTTCACGTTCCTTGTCGAACCGCGCAACGAGCCTCGACAGGCAGCGCGCCGCTGAGCGTGCCCATGCTGGAGCGTCCGCCGCGCTGATGGCCACGCTTCGGGTCACGCTGATCGTTCTACCCTCCGTCCGCCTTCTCCGTGATCGAGTGTCGCCAGCGGTGGCGCAGACAGCCGAATTCCAATATCCCATCCCTACAATTGAACGACTCCGCAGGAGCCTCGACATGTCCGACAAACTGATCATATTCGACACCACGTTGCGAGACGGCGAACAATCGCCCGGCGCGTCAATGACGAAAGAAGAGAAAATCCGTATCGCCAAGCAACTCGAGCGGATGAAAGTGGACGTGATCGAAGCGGGCTTCGCGGCAAGCTCGAACGGCGACTTCGATTCGATCCATACGATCGCGGGCCTGATCAAGGACAGCACGGTCTGCTCGCTCGCCCGCGCCAACGACAAAGACATTCAGCGCGCCGCCGACGCGCTCAAACCCGCCGATCACTTCCGCATCCACACGTTCATCGCAACTTCGCCGTTGCACATGGAAAAGAAGCTGCGCATGACGCCGGACCAGGTGTTCGAGCAGGCCAAGCTGGCCGTGCGTTTCGCCCGCAAATTCACCGACGACGTCGAGTTCTCGCCGGAAGACGGCAGCCGCTCGGATATGGACTTTCTGTGCCGCGTGCTGGAAGCGGTGATCGCCGAAGGGGCGACTACGATCAACATCGCGGATACGGTCGGTTATGGCGTGCCGGAGTTGTACGGCCAGCTCGTCAAAACGCTGCGCGAGCGCATTCCGAACTCGCATAAAGCGGTGTTCTCGGTGCATTGCCATAACGACCTCGGCATGGCGGTGGCGAATTCGCTGGCCGGCGTGCAGATCGGCGGCGCGCGTCAGGTCGAATGCACGATCAACGGCCTCGGCGAGCGCGCGGGTAACACGTCGCTCGAAGAAATCGTGATGGCGGTGAAGACCCGCAAGGATTACTTCGGCCTCGATATCGGTCTCGATACCACGCAGATCGTGCCGGCTTCGAAGCTGGTGTCGCAGATCACCGGTTTCGTCGTTCAGCCGAACAAGGCGGTGGTCGGGGCGAACGCGTTTGCGCACGCTTCGGGCATCCATCAGGACGGCGTACTGAAGGCGCGCGACACCTACGAAATCATGCGCGCCGAAGACGTGGGCTGGAGTGCGAACAAGATCGTGCTCGGCAAGCTGTCGGGCCGTAACGCGTTCAAGCAGCGTCTGCAGGAACTGGGTATCGCGCTGGATAGCGAAGGCGAGTTGAACACGGCGTTTGCGCGCTTCAAAGAACTGGCCGACCGCAAGTCGGAAATCTTCGACGAAGACATCATCGCGATTGTCACGGAAGAATCCGCCGAGGCGCAGGAGAGGGAGCACTACAAATTCTTGTCGCTGTCGCAACATTCGGAAACCGGCGAGCAGCCGCACGCGAAAATCGTGTTCTCGGTGGAAGGCAAGGAAGTGACCGGCGAAGCGCGCGGCAATGGCCCGGTCGACGCCACGCTGAACGCGATCGAAACGGAAGTGGGCAGCGGCTCGGAACTGCTGCTTTACTCGGTGAATGCGATCACCACCGGCACGCAGGCGCAAGGCGAAGTGACCGTGCGTCTGTCGAAGAGCGGGCGCATCGTCAACGGCGTGGGCACTGATCCGGATATCGTCGCGGCTTCGGCGAAGGCGTATATCTCGGCGCTCAACAAGCTGTACTCGAACGCGGACAAATTGAATCCGCAACGTTCGGAGTGAGCGGTGTGGTAGCAGCGCGCTGACGGCGCGACTGCGTGGCCATCGTTCTCGTCTGAGTCGGGAGAGCCCCGTGCCTTGATTGGCACGGGGCTTTTTCATTGCGAGCGGCGTTACTCCGTCGCCGTGCGTCGCATCGACCAGCCGCGTGACGCGCGCGCCTGTGCCTGCACCTGATGCCGCACTTCGACAGCGATGCCGCGGCGTGGCGCGTCGGCCACGAATGTGTCGAGCAGTTCGCGCACGTCGTGGTCGACGAAATCGGCGCGCGTCGCATCGACGATCAAGGTGGCGCCGTCAGGAACCTGCTGCAGGTAGTGCTTGAGCGCCACCTTGCCGAGAAACGACACGTCCTTGCGAAACGACAGCAGATAGTGATCGCCGTGTTGCGCGAGCACGATCGGGCTGCGCAGATTCGCATACAACGCGAGCAGCACGCTGCACAGAATGCCGAGCACGATGCCGATCAGCAGGTCGGTCGCGAGCACGCCGACCAGCGTGACGATAAACGGCGCGAACGGCGCAAAGCCCTGTTTCGCGACGGCGACGAATAGCGACGGCTTGGCGAGCTTCAACCCCGTGAAGATCAGGATCGCCGCGAGACAGGCCAGCGGAATCAGGTTGATGACGCTAGTGAGTGCAAACACGCTGACGAGCAACAGCACGCCGTGAATGATCGCCGAGAGCCGGCTTTGCGCGCCCGCATGCACATTGGCCGAACTGCGCACGATCACCGACGTGATCGGCAAGCCGCCGATCGCGCCGGCAATCAGGTTGCCCACGCCTTGCGCCTTCAACTCGCGATCCGGCGGCGCGGCGCGTCGTTCGGGATCGATCTGCTCGACGGCTTCGAGGCTCAGCAGCGTTTCCAGGCTCGCGACGATCGCCAGCGTGATGGCGACGCGCCAGACATCGGGATTGACGAGCTGCGCGAAGTGCGGCCCGAAGTCGGCCCATTCCAATGCGAGTTGCAAGGCCGCGAACGATTCCAGCGGCGGCAGGGCGACCCGATGTTCGGCGGGCGGCGCGAGCGACGGCGCCAGCACGCTGAGCAGCAACGTCGCGCCGATCCCCAGCAGAACGACGGCGAGCGGCGCCGGTACGCGGCGCACCAGTGCGAAGCGCCGAAATGCGCGCGTCTCCCAGCCGATCAGAATCGCCAGCGACAGCAGGGTGATCACGCAGGCTGCGAGCGAAATCGAGCCGAACGGCGTGGCAACCGCTCCGGCCGCCAGCGCGGCAGCTTGCGTACCCGACGCCGCATGCACGCCGGACAGCCCGAGCGCGAGCGGAAACTGCTTGACGATCAGCAGCACGCCGATGGCCGCGAGCATGCCCTTGATCACCGGCGACGGCACATAGGCCGCAAAACGGCCGGCTTTGAGCATGCCGAAACCGAACTGGATCGCGCCGGACAGCAGCACGGCCAGCAGGAACGCGGAGAAACTGCCGAGCTGCGCGATCCCGTCGACGACGATCACGACGAGGCCTGCTGCCGGCCCGCTCACGCTCAAGCGCGAGCCGCTCAGCACGGCCACCACCAGCCCGCCGACGATGCCCGAGACAAGCCCGGCAAATGGTTCGACGCCCGATGCGTTAGCGATGCCCAGACAAAGTGGCAGGGCCACTAGAAAAACGACCGTGCCCGCAAGCAGGTCGCGCTGAAACGTGGAGAAGAAAGCTCGAAGGTTCATGGTGTCGGTGCAGTGAGGAGTGGGGCCTGGTATGCGGCGAAAGCTGAACCGGATCGGATTCGCATGAAGTGCCGCGTGGGTGTCGCGTCAAGCGGCGGCGCTGTGGGCGGCGGTCGTGCAGGTCATCGCGTCGTCGGCTTCGTAGCCGGACGTGAGGACCTTGATGCGCCCGTCTTCGAGCGCGAAGATCCAGCCGTGTACGAGTGGCGCCGTATCGGCCTCCCGCACGATGGGGTGCGCGCGCAACCCACGCACCTGTTCGAGCACGTTCAGCTCGGCGAGGCGGTTGACACGCTCACGTTCGCTTTCGTGGTCCTGCAGTTCTTCGTGATGCGCTTTGGCGAGCGTGCAAAGCGGCGCGATCCGCCGATTCACATGCGGCAGGCTCGGCTCGGGCGGCAGCAGCGCGGCGCGCACGCCGCCGCATCCGTAATGGCCGCAGACGATCACGTGGCCGACCTTCAGTACCTTCACCGCATATTCGAGGACACTCGCCGAATTGTCGTCGTCGGGCTGAAAGAGGTTGGCGATGTTGCGGTGGACGAACAGGTCGCCCGGTTCGCAATGCGTGATGGTCTCGGCGGGCACACGGCTGTCCGAGCAGCCGATCCACAGGACGTGGGGATTCTGGCCGCGCACCAGATCGCGGAAAAACTCGGGGTTGCGCACGGCGGTTTCATGCGCCCAGGCGACGTTGGCGACCAGCAGGCGTTTGGGACGATTCATGGATAGCGGCTCCGTAGTGGGGCGCATTCATTCGGCGCCGAATTCACGGCTGCGCTCGTGCGGCCTCATGAGAGGCCAGCACCGAATCAATGCTTACGAAAGCCTTTCTATCAAAAAATAAATCTGCTGTGCGCGAAATAAAATTCGCCGCCATGCGTAATAAATAAAAAAAAGCCGCCCGGGAAGGCGGCTTCGTAGATGCATGTGAATCTGATCAGGCGGCGCTCAGAACAGGCTGCGGCGATCCGGATCGTGCAACGGATCGGGCGTTTTCTGCGTCAGGCGCACGATGCCCTGCTCGTCGAAATAAAAGCTGTACATCATGTACCAGACGTTGTCTTCCAGATAACGGTAGGTCCAGACTTCGCGCTTCATCAACGGGAAGTACGACGTTTCGACCGGGCGGCCAAAATTCACCAGCACGTCGCTCTTGGTCCATTTGCCGATTTCGGCGCGGTAGAACTCGTTGGGCTGCAGCACCTGGCGCACATTGACGATCTTGCCGGATGCGTCGATGTCGGCCGCGGTGGTGGTTTCGCCCATCGGCTGGGTCGGCCACATCAGCCGCTTGCCGCCGTTCGGCAGGTCATAGCTTTCGCGCGGCGGGCCGAGGCGCGCGACGATGGTCGATTCGTCCGCGCCTTGGGTGTATTGCTGCCACGGCTGCACGCAGCCGGCAAGCGCCAGCGCGCTCAGGCAGACGAGCGCCGCGCGGCGCAAGCGCCCCGCGGCCGGCGCTCCGATCGAGGCCGCCGTGGTGTGATGGCGGTTGAACATGTATTCCTCCGATGGCGTTTGAGTAGCGGTTTTTATCATCGAGACGCATTATTTTGACACGCGCTGTGGCAAAAGATTTGCGCTTCATGAAGAGCCGGCCGGGCAATACGATAACGCTTGCGCCGGCTTGCTTATTCCGTGCTGAACGCCCTATGATCCGCGCTTTCACCAATCAGGCGGGGCGATGACGATGGCGAAGTGGCAACGGACGGCGGCAGCGGTGCTGGCGGCGATGTCGATGGCGGCGGTGGCGTATGCGGCGAGCGAGCCGGCGGCTAATCCCGCGGCCAGCCTTGGAGCAAAGCCGGCGAGCAAACCCACCGGCGCGCCGATCCAGCTGGCGCTGATCGAAGGCATGTCCGGCCCGTTCGCCAACGCGGGCGCGGCGGTGGAGCGCAACCTGCGCTTCGGCGTCGAGCAGGTGAATGCGCACGGCGGCGTGAAGCTCGCCGACGGCGCGCATCCGTTCGAGCTGGTCGTGCTCGACAGCAAGGGCGGCACCGAAGAGGCGCTCACGCAATTGCGCGCGGCCGCCGACCGTCATATCGGCTACATCATGCAGGGCAACAGCTCGGCGGTCGCCGCCGCGCTGATCGGCGCGATCGACAAGCAGAACAGCCGCGAACCGGGCAACCGCGAACTGTTCCTCAACTATTCCGCCGACGACCCGTCGCTGACCAACGCCAACTGCAGCTTCTGGCATTTCCGCTTCGACGCGCACGCGGGCATGCGCATGGACGCGCTGGCCGACGTGATCCAGCGCGACAAGGCGGTGAAGAAGGTCTATCTGCTGAACCAGGATTACAGCTTCGGACACGACGTCAGCAGCCTCGCGCGTTCGACGCTGACGACGAAGCGTCCGGACATCGCGGTGGTCGGCGACGAATTTCATCCGATCGGCCGCGTGAAGGACTTCGCGCCGTACATTGCGAAGATCCGCGCGAGCGGGGCGGACGCCGTGATCACCGGCAATTGGGGCAACGACCTGACGCTGCTCGTCAAGGCCGCGCGCGAGCAGGGGCTGGACACGAAGTTCTACACGTTCTACGGCAACAGCCTCGGCGCGCCCGCCGCTTTGGGCGACGCCGGCGTCGGCCACGTGATCGCGGTGGCAGACTGGCATCCGAACGCCGGCGGCGCGGCGTCCGACGCCTGGTACGGGGCCTTCCGGGCGCGCTTTCCGGCCGCGCAGGACGACTACCCGGTGCTGCGCATGCCGCTGATGATCGAAACTCTGGCTGCGGCAATGACGCGCGCCGGCAGCGCCGATCCGATGGCGGTGGCGAAAGCCCTCGAGGGAATCAAGTTCGACAACGGCTTCCACGCCTCGTGGATGCGCGCCGACGATCATCAACTGATCCAGCCCCTTTACGTGATGGAGATGGACAAAGCCGGTACGCCGGGCGTGCATTTCGATAACGAAGGGTCCGGCTACGGTTTTCGCACGGTGCTGGCGCTGCCGCCCGAGCGCACCGTCCTGCCGACCGTCTGCAGGATGAAGCGGCCGTGATCGAGGCGAGGCGCGCCATCGCCCGGCACAGCGGGGTTCGCGGCCGGATTGGGCTGTGCTACAATACGCGTCCCGTTGTGAGGCAAGCCTTTATCCAAGGCCTGTCAGCAATATTTAAAGCACACGGGTAACCCACGGCACGGCCTTTCTTCCGTGACCGCCTGTCTAGTTCTTAAGGAAATCGACATGTCCGCAGTTGAAACAAGCAAGAAGTCCGAAGTCGTTGCGCAATTCGCACGCGCCGCTAACGACACCGGCTCCCCCGAAGTTCAGGTCGCGCTGCTCACGACCCGCATCAACGAACTGACCGTTCACTTCAAGGCACACACGAAAGATCACCACAGCCGCCGCGGTCTGCTGCGCATGGTGAGCCGCCGTCGTAAGCTGCTCGATTACCTGAAGGGTAAGGACGCGGATCGTTACCGCGCACTGATCGAGAAGCTGGGTCTGCGTAAGTAATCGGCCAGTCGTTCAGCAAGATGCCTGTGTCAGTTCCACTGATACAGGCATTTTGTTTTTGCACGGTGCGCTTCATGTGATGCGCGCCGGCTGTTCTCCGCAGTGGCGTGCCGGTTCATGCGGCGGGAGCAGGCAGCAGTAATCAAGCAGTAGAGCAAGCAGTAAAGAAGAGATTCATGGCCGGGCTTCAGGGGCGGAGCTTTGTGTCATTCCAGCGGTTCGCGCGCGTACTCGACGTAGGGCGTGGTTCTCTGGAATGGCATAACACTACTCTTCCCATGCGGCGCCGGTCCTGGCGTTGCCGCGCCGCTTCTGGTCCGCGCGGCATTACGAAGAGGAAAAGCAATGACTATGTTCAATAAGATCGTCAAAGAATTTCAGTGGGGACAACATAAGGTTCGCCTCGAGACCGGCGAAATCGCTCGCCAGGCGAGCGGTGCCGTAATCGTCGACGTCGAAGATACCGTGGTGCTGGCCACCGTGGTCGGCGCCAAGACGGCCAAGCCGGGTCAAGACTTTTTCCCGCTGACCGTCGACTACCTCGAAAAGACTTACGCCGCTGGCAAGATCCCGGGTGGCTTCTTCCGCCGCGAAGGCCGTCCGTCGGAAGGCGAAACGCTGATCTCGCGCCTGATCGATCGTCCGCTGCGCCCGCTGTTCCCGGAAGGCTTCTACAACGAAGTCCAGGTCGTGATCCACGTCCTGTCGCTGAACCCCGAAATCCCCGCTGACATCCCCGCGCTGATCGGCGCGTCGGCGGCGCTCGCCGTGTCGGGTCTGCCGTTCAACGGCCCGGTCGGCGCAGCACGCGTGGCCTACATCAACAACGAATACGTGTTGAACCCGACGCGTCCGCAAATGAAGGAATCGGCGCTCGACCTGATCGTCGCCGGTACGGAACGCGCGGTGCTGATGGTGGAATCGGAAGCGCAGCAACTGAGCGAAGAAGTGATGCTCGGCGGCGTCGTGTTCGGCCACGAACAAATGCAGATTGCGATCGACGCAATCCACGAACTGGTCCGCGAAGGCGGCAAGCCGGAATGGGATTGGCAACCGGCGGCGAAGAACGAGCCGCTGATCGCACGCGTGACGGAACTGGCGCAAGCCGACCTGCTCGCGGCTTACCAACTGCGCGACAAGCAAGCCCGTTCGACCAAGCTGAAGGAAGTCTACGCAGCCACGTCGGCGAAGCTGGAAGAAGACGCCGCAGCAGGCGGCACGGTGGCGGCCGACAAGGCAACCGTCGGCAACGTGCTGTTCGACATCGAAGCGAAGATCGTCCGTACGCAGATCCTGAACGGCGAACCGCGTATCGACGGCCGCGACACGCGCACCGTGCGTCCGATCGAAATCCGTACTGGCGTTCTGCCGCGCACCCACGGTTCGGCACTGTTCACGCGCGGCGAAACGCAAGCGCTGGTGGTGGCCACGCTGGGCACGAAGGGCGACGAGCAGAACATCGACGCGCTCGAAGGCGAGTACCGCGAACGCTTCATGCTCCACTACAACATGCCTCCGTTCGCGACCGGCGAAACGGGCCGCGTCGGTTCGCCGAAGCGCCGTGAAATCGGTCACGGCCGTCTCGCCAAGCGCGCGCTGGCTGCCTGCCTGCCGAGCGCCGACGAATTCGGCTACTCGATTCGCGTCGTGTCGGAAATCACGGAATCGAACGGTTCCTCGTCGATGGCTTCGGTGTGCGGCGGCTGCCTCGCGCTGATGGACGCCGGCGTGCCGATGAAGGCGCACGTCGCCGGCATCGCCATGGGCCTGATCCTGGAAGGCAATAAGTTCGCCGTGCTGACCGACATCCTCGGCGACGAAGATCACCTCGGCGACATGGACTTCAAGGTGGCGGGCACGGAACAAGGCGTGACCGCGCTGCAGATGGACATCAAGATCCAGGGCATCACCAAGGAAATCATGCAGGTCGCCCTCGCGCAAGCGAAGGAAGGCCGTATGCACATCCTCGGCAAGATGACCTCGGCGGTGTCGGGCGCGAACACGGTGCTGTCGGACTACGCACCGCGCATGATCACCATCAAGATCAATCCGGAAAAGATTCGCGACGTGATCGGCAAGGGTGGTTCGGTGATCCGCGCGCTGACCGAAGAAACCGGCACGACGATCGATATTTCGGACGACGGCGTCGTCACCATCGCCAGCACGAGCAGCGAAGGGATGGCCGAAGCGAAGAAGCGTATCGAGAACATCACGCTGGAAGTCGAAGTGGGCCAGGTGTACGAAGGCACCGTGCTCAAGCTGCTCGATTTCGGCGCGATCGTGAACATCCTGCCGGGCAAGGACGGTCTGCTGCACATCTCCGAAATTGCCAACGAGCGTATCAAGGACATCAACGACTACCTGAAGGATGGCCAGCAAGTGAAGGTCAAGGTCATCCAGACGGACGAAAAGGGCCGCGTGCGTTTGTCGGCCAAGGCGTTGCTGAATGAAGGCGCGAATGGCGCAAGCGGCGCGCCGCAAGGCGAACCGACGCCGCAGTAATGCGGTAGCGGCACAACGGCCGGCAGCGTGAATGCGCGCCGGCCGTTTTTTATGAAGGGTGCAGGGTGGATTGCGTTGCAGGTGGACAGAAACGGGTACTCTATTTGTTCATTCCGGCATGCAACGCAATCCAATCTTGGAGTTGACGCAGATGAAAGCGATCGAAATCACCGAATTCGGAGCGCCGGACGTCCTGAAGCTGGCTGAGCGGCCCACGCCGCAGCCGAAAGCAGGCGAGGTGCTGATCAAGGTGGCCGCATCCGGCATCAACCGTCCGGACGTGTTCCAGCGCAAGGGCGGCTATGCGCCGCCGCCGGGCGCGTCGGATCTGCCAGGGCTGGAAGTGGCGGGTGAAATCGTCGAAGGGTCGATCGACGAGAAGAACAACCCGTTCGGTCTGAAGGTAGGCGATCGCGTGTGCGCGTTGCTGGCCGGCGGCGGCTACGCGGAATACGCGGTCGCGCCGCTGCTGCAGTGCCTGCCGGTGCCTGCCGGTTTGTCGGATGTCGAAGCGGCTTCGCTGCCGGAAACGTTCTTCACGGTGTGGAGCAATGTGTTCGACCGTGCGCAACTCGGCAAGGGCGAAGGCGCGCCGAACGAAACGCTGCTGGTGCAGGGCGGTTCCAGCGGCATCGGCGTGACGGCGATCCAGATTGCGCATGCGCTCGGCTTTCGCGTGTTCGCGACCGCTGGCTCGGACGAGAAGTGCCGCGCCTGTGAAGCGTTGGGCGCGGAGCGGGCGATCAACTACAAGACTGAAGATTTCGTCGAAGTGATCAAGTCGCTGACCAACGATCGCGGCGTCGACGTGGTGCTCGATATGGTGGCGGGCAGTTATGTGTCGCGCGAACTGACGGCGTTGGCAGATGGCGGCCGCATCGTGCTGATCGCGTTGCTGGGCGGTGCGAAAGCGGAGCTCAATCTGAACGAGGTGCTGCGCCGCCGTTTGACGCTGACCGGTTCGACACTGCGTCCGCGGCCGATCGAATTCAAGGCGAAGATTGCCGCGCAGTTGAAAGAGCATGTCTGGCCGCATCTCGAAGACGGCCGCATCAAGCCGGTGGTGCATCGCGTGTTCCCGGCCGCGCAGGCTGCCGACGCGCACGCGCTGATGGAGAGCAGCACGCATGTCGGCAAGATCGTACTGTCTTGGGGTCAGGACGCTTGACACGGTCGGTTTGACCCGATCCACCCCACGCAGTAAAATTGCGCGTTTTGCGCACGCCGCATGAAACCGAAAGGCGGACTGTAAGCGCAAACAAAGTCCGCCGCCAAGACAAGACGAGACGATGTCGAAACAACGAGCCAAACTGGTAGTCGGTAACTGGAAGATGCACGGGCGCCTCGCCGAGAATGCCACGCTGTTGCAAGCGGTGGCGCAAGGCGCGGGCGAATTGCCGGCCGACGTGCGCGTCGGCGTCTGCGTGCCGAGTCCGTACCTCGCGCAGTCTCAATCGTTGCTGGAAGGCAGCCGGGTCGTGTGGGGCGTGCAGGACGTGTCAGCGTTCACGCATGGCGCCTATACCGGCGAAGTGGCCGCGCCGATGGTGGTGGATTTCGGCGCCACGCTCGCGATCGTCGGACACTCGGAACGCCGTGCCTATCATCGCGAAAGTGCTGAACTGGTCGCGGTGAAAACGCAGCGCGCGCTGGAAGCAGGCTTGACGCCGATCGTCTGTGTCGGCGAAACGCTTGAAGAGCGCGAAGCCGGTTCGACCGAGCAGGTGGTCGGCACGCAACTGGACGAAGTGCTGGCCAAGTTGTCGGTGCAAGAGGCGGCGCGGCTTGTCGTCGCGTATGAGCCGGTTTGGGCGATCGGCACCGGCAAGAGCGCAAGCTCGGAGCAGGCGCAGGCAGTCCATGCGTTCCTGCGTGCGCGTCTGGCGGCAAAGGGTGCGGCGGTGGCGGATGTGCCGCTGTTGTACGGCGGCAGTGTGAAACCGGAAAACGCGGAAGAATTGTTCCGCCAGCCGGATATCGACGGTGGCCTGATCGGCGGCGCGTCGTTGAAAGACCAGGATTTCCTGGCGATCTGCAAGGCGGCGGCCGCAACGAGCGTCGCCGGTTAAGCAGGGCGCCTTGGCGAGGATGACCCCATCCCGTGCAGCACGCAGTGTGTGGCGCGGTTAAATAAAGACTCAGGTGAGTGTGATGCTGTATTTGAAAACATTGATTATCGTCGTTCAGCTGTTGTCGGCACTCGGGGTTATCGGCCTCGTCTTGCTGCAGCACGGCAAAGGCGCCGATATGGGCGCGGCTTTTGGTAGCGGTGCGTCGGGAAGCCTGTTCGGCGCGACCGGTTCGGCAAACTTTTTGTCGCGTACGACGGCGGTGCTCGCAGCGGTATTTTTTGTCACCACGCTGACGCTCACTTACCTCGGCGCGTATCGTGCGAAACCTTCCGCAGGCGTGCTGGGCGCGGCTGTGACTGCGCCGGTCGCGGCTTCGGCTGCCTCGGCACCGGCAGGTGGCTCGGCTGTTTTGCCGGCATCGGCTGCGTCCGTCCCGGCGACCGACGTGCCGAAATAAATTTTCGTTCAAACGTGCTTTTGTGCGTTGAACAATCTGTTTAGACCAGTTACAATCTAAGTCTTGAAGCGATTCGCGGGTTTTATAAGTTGTTTTCCCGGATTGCATGCAGTGCCGACGTGGTGAAATTGGTAGACACGCTATCTTGAGGGGGTAGTGGCGAAAGCTGTGCGAGTTCGAGTCTCGCCGTCGGCACCAAAATGTTATCTAAATGCCAGCCGCTTGCTTCGCTTCGGCTGGCATTTTCACTTCTGACGTGCGGCTTGCGTTGGGCTTGCGGCATGTGCGTTTCGGAAGTGATTTCGCGTCAGGAGTGCTATGCTCCTGACGGCACTCAGAACCAACCGATTGAGGATAGTCTTGAACCTCGCAGCCTATTTCCCCGTCTTGTTGTTCCTCGTTGTGGGCACCGGTTTAGGCGTAGCACTGGTCAGTATCGGCAAGATCCTCGGTCCCAACAAGCCCGATACCGAGAAAAACGCACCGTACGAGTGCGGCTTCGAAGCATTCGAAGATGCGCGCATGAAGTTCGACGTGCGCTATTACCTCGTCGCCATTCTCTTCATCATTTTCGACCTTGAAACCGCGTTCCTGTTCCCGTGGGGCGTTGCCTTGCGCGACATCGGCTGGCCGGGCTTCATGGCAATGATGATTTTCCTGCTCGAATTCCTGCTGGGCTTCGCCTATATCTGGAAGAAGGGCGGCCTCGACTGGGAATGATGGATTAATCGCCGGTTTGCGTGGGTGGCCAAGGCTTGCCGCCCCGTCTGGAGTGGAAAGCAAATGAGTATCGAAGGGGTCTTGAAGGAAGGGTTTGTCACCACCACGGCTGACAAACTGATCAACTGGACGCGCACCGGCTCGCTGTGGCCGATGACGTTCGGTCTTGCGTGCTGCGCAGTCGAGATGATGCATGCGGGCGCTGCCCGTTACGACCTCGACCGTTTTGGCGTGGTGTTTCGTCCGAGTCCGCGTCAGTCTGACGTGATGATCGTCGCCGGTACGCTGTGCAACAAGATGGCGCCGGCTCTGCGCAAGGTCTACGACCAGATGGCCGAGCCGCGCTGGGTGATTTCGATGGGCTCGTGCGCGAACGGCGGCGGCTATTACCACTACTCGTATTCGGTGGTGCGCGGCTGTGACCGGATCGTGCCGGTCGACGTCTATGTGCCGGGTTGTCCGCCCACGGCGGAAGCGCTGGTGTACGGCGTGATCCAGTTACAGGCCAAGATTCGCCGCACCAACACAATCGCCCGTCAATAAGGCCAACGCCTCCCCCACAATATGGCAAGCAAACTCGAGACCCTGAAAGCGAACCTCGAGGCGGCCTTTGGCGGCCTCCTGCTGAACATCACCGAAGCAATCGGTGAGTTGACGATCGTCGTGAAAGCCGGCGACTACCTCAACGTCGCAACCCGTTTGCGCGACGATCGCTCGCTCGGTTTCGAGCAATGCGTGGATCTGTGCGGCGTCGACTATCAGACCTACGCCGACGGCGCTTACGACGGTCCGCGTTTCGCGGCCGTTCTGCATTTGTTGTCGGTGCAGAACAACTGGCGTCTGCGTCTGCGCGTGTTCGCACCGGACGACGAAGTGCCGATCCTGCCGTCTGTGGTCGAAATCTGGAATTCGGTCAACTGGTACGAGCGCGAAGCATTCGACCTGTACGGCATCGTCTTCGAAGGCCACCCGGACCTGCGCCGCATCCTGACCGACTACGGTTTCATTGGTCACCCGTTCCGTAAAGATTTCCCTGTCTCCGGCTACGTCGAAATGCGTTACGACCCGGAAGAGAAGCGCGTCGTCTATCAGCCTGTGACGATCGAGCCGCGGGAAATTACGCCGCGCGTGATCCGCGAAGATCGCTATGGCGGTCTGAAACACTAAGAGAACGCCATGGCAGAGATCAAGAACTACACGCTCAACTTCGGCCCTCAGCACCCGGCAGCGCACGGTGTGCTGCGCCTCGTGCTCGAACTCGACGGCGAAGTCATCCAGCGCGCCGATCCGCACATCGGCCTGCTGCATCGTGCGACTGAAAAGCTCGCCGAAACCAAAACATACATCCAGTCGGTGCCGTACATGGACCGTCTCGACTACGTGTCGATGATGGTCAACGAGCACGGCTACGTGATGGCGATCGAAAAGCTGCTCGGCATCGAGGTGCCGGTACGCGCGCAATACATTCGCGTGATGTTCGACGAAGTCACGCGTGTGCTGAACCACCTGATGTGGATCGGCGCGCACGCGCTCGACGTCGGCGCCATGGCGGTGTTTCTGTACGCGTTCCGTGAACGCGAAGATTTGATGGACGTGTACGAAGCGGTGTCCGGCGCACGGATGCACGCGGCTTACTATCGTCCGGGCGGCGTCTATCGCGATCTGCCTGACGCAATGCCGCAATACAAGGCGTCGAAAATTCGCAATGCGAAGGCATTGTCGAGGATGAACGAGAACCGCCAGGGCTCGTTGCTCGACTTCATCGACGATTTCTTCACGCGTTTCCCGAAGTGCGTCGACGAATACGAAACGCTGCTCACCGACAACCGGATCTGGAAGCAACGTCTGGTCGGTATCGGTGTGGTCAGCCCGGAACGTGCGCTGAATCTCGGCATGACCGGTGCGATGCTGCGTGGCTCGGGCATCGAATGGGATCTGCGCAAGAAGCAGCCGTACGAAGTCTACGACAAGCTCGATTTCGACATTCCGGTCGGCGTGAATGGCGATTGCTATGACCGCTATCTGGTGCGTGTCGAAGAAATGCGCCAGTCCACACGGATCGTGAAACAGTGCATTGAGTGGCTGCGCAAGAATCCCGGCCCTGTGATGGTCGACAATCACAAGGTTGCGCCGCCGTCGCGCGTGGGCATGAAGTCGAACATGGAAGAGCTGATTCACCACTTCAAGCTCTTCACGGAAGGCTTCCACGTGCCGGAAGGCGAGGCGTATGCCGCGGTCGAGCATCCGAAGGGCGAGTTCGGCATCTATCTGATTTCCGACGGCGCCAACAAGCCGTATCGCCTGAAGATCCGCGCACCGGGCTACGCACACCTGTCCACGCTCGATGAAATGGCGCGCGGTCACATGATCGCCGACGCCGTGACGATCATCGGCACGCAAGACATCGTGTTCGGCGAAGTGGATCGCTAGGACGTATTCATCAGAGCGCGCCTTCAGATTGCACCGAAGCGCGCGTCAAGCAAAGGAACGCCGGGTCTGTCGCATCATGCAGCGCGCGACAGGTTTTCGTTCGGTAGGAATTGAAAGAGTCGTGTCTGAAAATGATCTCAGCTGAAGGCCTGAAAGAAATCGATCGCGCGATCGCGAAGTATCCCGCCGATCAGAAACAGTCCGCCGTGATGTCGGCGTTGGCTACTGCTCAGGAAGAGCATGGCTGGCTGACGCCCGAACTCATGCAGTTCGTCGCGGACTATCTCGGCATGCCGGCAGTCGCCGTGCAGGAGGTGGCTACCTTCTACACGATGTACGAGACCTCGCCGGTCGGCAAATACAAGATCACGCTCTGCACCAACCTGCCGTGCCAGCTCGGCCCGGACGGCGGCTCGGACAGCGCGGCTGAATATCTGAAGCAGAAGCTCGGCATCGACTTCGGCGAAACCACGCCCGACGGCAAATTCACCCTGAAAGAAGGTGAGTGCATGGGTTCGTGCGGCGACGCGCCGGTGATGCTGGTGAACAACCATCGCATGTGCAGCTTCATGAGCCGCGCGAAGATCGACCAGCTGCTCGAGGAACTTTCGAAATGACGTCTTTACACGATCGTCACATCAAACCGCTGATTCTCGCCGGTCTGAACGGCGACAACTGGCATCTCGAAGATTATGTGGCGCGCGGCGGTTACGCCCAGCTGCGCCGTATTCTGGAAGAGAAGATTCCGCCCGAGCAGGTGATCGCCGACGTCAAGGCGTCGGGTCTGCGTGGCCGTGGCGGTGCGGGCTTCCCGACCGGCCTGAAGTGGAGCTTCATGCCGCGTCAGTTCCCCGGCCAGAAGTACCTCGTCTGCAATTCGGACGAAGGCGAACCGGGCACGTTCAAAGACCGCGACATCCTGCGCTTCAATCCGCATTCGCTGATCGAAGGCATGGCCATCGGCGCGTACGCGATGGGCATCACGGTTGGCTACAACTATATCCACGGCGAAATCTGGGAAGTCTACAAACGCTTTGAACAAGCGTTGGACGAAGCTCGCCGCGCCGGGTTCCTCGGCGAAAATATCATGGGCTCGGGCTTCTCGTTCGAACTGCATGCGCACCACGGTTACGGCGCCTATATCTGCGGCGAAGAAACCGCGCTGCTCGAATCGCTGGAAGGCAAGAAAGGCCAGCCGCGCTTCAAGCCGCCGTTCCCGGCGAGCTTCGGCGTGTATGGCAAGCCGACCACGATCAACAACACCGAGACGTTCGCCGCAGTGCCGTTCCTGCTCGCGATCGGTCCGCAGAATTACCTCGAGATCGGCAAGCCGAATAACGGCGGCACGAAGATTTTCTCCGTCGCAGGCGACGTCGAGCGTCCGGGCAATTATGAAGTTCCGCTCGGCACGCCATTCGCCACGTTGATGGAACTCGCCGGCGGCATGCGCGGCGGCAAGAAGATCAAGGCCGTGATTCCCGGCGGCTCGTCGGCACCGGTGATTCCGGGCGACATCATGATGCAGACCGACATGGACTACGACTCGATCGCCAAGGCTGGCTCGATGCTCGGTTCGGGCGCGGTCATCGTCATGGACGAGACGCGCTGCATGGTGCGCTCGTTGTTGCGTCTGTCGTATTTCTATTACGAAGAATCGTGTGGTCAATGCACGCCTTGCCGCGAAGGCACGGGCTGGCTGTACCGCGTCGTGCATCGTATCGAGCATGGGTTGGGCCGTCCGGAAGACCTGGATCTGCTGAACTCGGTTGCTGAAAACATCATGGGCCGCACGATTTGCGCGCTCGGCGATGCAGCGGCCATGCCGGTTCGCGGCATGCTCAAGCACTACTGGGACGAATTCGAATACCACGTCGCCCACAAGCATTGCCTCGTCGGCGGTCATGCCGGCGCAGCAGCGGCGTCGGAAACCGTAGCGGCTTGAGTCTGCGGATAAACAAGCAGATAAGCACGCAGAAGAACATGCCATCCGCGGGGTTCATCGCCTGAAACAGGCGCTGAACAGGCGAACGATTGAGCGGTAACAGGTTAAGGAAGATTGACCATCATGGTTGAACTTGAAATAGACGGCAAGAAAGTCGAGGTGCCCGAAGGCAGCATGGTGATCCAGGCTGCGCATAAGGTCGACACATACATTCCTCACTTCTGCTATCACAAGAAGCTGTCGATTGCGGCCAACTGCCGGATGTGTCTGGTCGATGTCGAAAAGATGCCGAAGGCGGTGCCCGCATGCGCCACGCCGGTATCGGCCGGCATGATCGTGCGCACCAAGTCGGACAAGGCGGTGAAGGGCCAGCAAGCCGTGATGGAATTCCTGCTGATCAACCACCCGCTGGATTGCCCGATCTGCGACCAGGGCGGCGAGTGCCAGTTGCAGGATCTGGCCGTGGGTTACGGCAAGTCGGCATCGCGCTACAGCGAAGAAAAGCGCGTGGTGTTCCACAAGAACGTCGGTCCGCTGATCTCCATGGAAGAAATGTCGCGTTGCATCCACTGCACGCGTTGCGTCCGCTTCGGCCAGGAAGTGGCCGGCGTGATGGAGCTCGGCATGCTGGGCCGCGGCGAGCATTCGGAAATCACGTCGTTCGTCGGCAAGACGGTGGATTCGGAACTGTCGGGCAACATGATCGATCTGTGCCCGGTCGGCGCGCTGACCAGCAAGCCGTTCCGCTACAGCGCCCGTACGTGGGAACTGTCGCGCCGCAAGTCGGTGAGCCCGCACGATTCCGTCGGCGCGAACCTCGTGGTGCAAGTGAAGAACAATCGCGTGATGCGCGTTCTGCCGTTCGAAAACGAATCCATCAACGAATGCTGGATTTCGGACAAGGACCGCTTCTCGTATGAAGGCCTGAACAGCCCCGAGCGCCTGACTCAGCCGATGCTCAAGCAAGGCGGCAAATGGGTCGAGACCGACTGGCAAACCGCGCTCGAATATGTGGTAAAGGGTTTGAAGGGCATCAAGGGCGACCACGGCGCGAACGCGCTGGCCGCACTGGGTAGCGCCCACAGCACGGTTGAAGAACTGTTCCTGTTGAAGCAACTGGCGCAAGCGGTCGGCACGCCTAACGTCGACTTCCGTCTGCGTCAGTCGGATTTCTCCGCACCGGTCAACGGTACGCCGTGGCTCGGCGCCGCTATCGCCGATCTGTCGAACGTCGACGCCGCACTCGTGATCGGCTCGGATCTGCGCCGCGATCATCCGTTGTTCGCCGCGCGTCTGCGTCAGGCTGCGAAGGGCGGTGCGAAGCTCACGCTCGTGCAGTCTACCAGCGACGACGCGCTGATCCCGCAAGCGGAGCGCGTTGTAGCAGCGCCGTCGGCATGGCTGGAAGCGCTGGCTGGCATCGCCGGCGCAGTGTCGGAAGCCAACGGCGTGGCACTGCCGGAAGCTTTCGCCGGCACGCAGCCGACGGACGCCAACAAGCGAGTCGCGAAGTCGCTTGCCACGGGCGAACGCCGCCTCGTGTTGCTGGGCAACAGCGCGGTCCGTCATCCGGATTTCGCGGCCATTCACGCCGCGGCACAATGGATCGCGGACGCGACCGGCGCGACGCTGGGCTTCCTCACGGAAGCGGCCAACACGGTTGGCGCGCATCTCGTGAACGCGTTGCCGGGCGAGGGCGGTCTGAACGCTCGCGAAGTGTTCGAGCAACCGCGCAAGGGTTATGTGCTGCTGAACGTCGAACCGGAGTTCGACACGGCCAATCCGGCGCAGGCTTTGGCCGCGTTGAAGCAGGCTGAAATGGTCGTCGTGATGTCGCCGTTCCAGACCGGCGCGGAATACGCCGACGTGCTGCTGCCGATCGCTCCGTACACGGAAACGGCCGGCACGTTCGTCAACGCCGAAGGTACGGTGCAGACGTTCAACGGCGTCGTGCGTCCGCTCGGCGATACGCGTCCGGCATGGAAGGTATTGCGTGTGCTGGGTAGCCTGCTGGGCGTGCCCGGTTTCGAATTCGACACCTCGGAAGAAGTGCGCACGGCTGCCCTCGGCGACGGCGAACTGACGTCGCGTCTGTCGAACAAGACGGGCGTCGCGGTTGCGCGCGGCAAGGCGGCGAAAGCGTCGGAAGGCAAATTCGAGCGTATTGCGAACGTGCCGATCTACCACGCCGACGCGCTGGTGCGTCGCGCTGAGTCGTTGCATCTGACCGCAGCGGCACGTGCAGCGAACTCGGTCGGTCTGCCGGCTGGGCTGTTCGACAAACTGGGTTTGAAGGAAGGCGACGCGGTGCGCGTGCGCCAGGGCGAGCAATCGGTGCAGTTGCCGGCCGTGCGCGACGCAAATCTTGCGGAGACGGTCGTCCGCGTATCGGCGGCTACGCCTGCCGGTGCAGCGCTGGGCAGCCTGTTCGGTGAACTGGTGGTGGAGAAGGCGTAAATGAGCTTGTTCGATACGATCAACTCGGGCGGCACCCAGCTTCTCGGTGTGGCATGGCCCACGGTGTGGGCACTGGTGCGCATCCTGGTGGTGGCCGTCGTGATCCTGCTGTGCGTGGCTTACCTGATTCTGTGGGAGCGTAAGCTGATCGGCTGGATGCACGTGCGTCTCGGCCCGAACCGCGTCGGCCCCGCAGGTCTCCTGCAGCCGATCGCCGACGTGCTGAAGCTGTTGCTGAAAGAAGTGATTCAGCCGGCGCAGGCGAGCCGCTGGATCTACCTGATCGCGCCGATCATGGTGGTGGTGCCGGCCTTCGCGGTCTGGGCGGTGATTCCGTTCCAGGCGGGCGCGGTGCTCGGCGACATCAACGCCGGTCTGCTGTACGCGATGGCGATCTCCTCGATCGGCGTGTACGGCGTGATTCTGGCGGGTTGGGCGTCGAACTCGAAGTACGCGTTCCTCGGCGCGATGCGCGCCGCGGCGCAGATGGTCTCGTACGAAATCTCGATGGGCTTCGCGCTCGTAGTCGTGCTGATGACCGCTGGCACGCTGAACCTGTCGGGCATCGTCGCTTCGCAGGAACATGGCATCTTCGCGTCGTACGGCTTGAACTTCCTGTCGTGGAACTGGCTTCCGCTGCTGCCGATGTTCGTCGTGTACTTCATCTCGGGCATCGCCGAAACGAACCGTCACCCGTTTGACGTGGTGGAAGGGGAGTCGGAAATCGTCGCGGGCCACATGATCGATTACTCGGGTATGGCGTTCGCGCTGTTCTTCCTTGCCGAGTACATCAACATGATCGTGATCTCGGCATTGGCTGCAACACTGTTCCTCGGCGGCTGGAGCGCACCGTTCGGCTTCCTGTCGTTCGTCCCGGGCATCGTATGGCTCGTCGCCAAGGTTTTCTTCCTGTTGTCGGTGTTCATCTGGGCGCGTGCCACATTCCCGCGCTATCGCTATGACCAGATCATGCGTCTGGGCTGGAAGATCTTCATTCCGGTCTGCGTGGTGTGGCTGGTGGTGGTCGGCTTCTGGATCATGTCGCCGTTGAACATCTGGAAATAAAGGGCGGATGAACCCATGACCGCAATCCAAAACTTTTTCAAGACCTTCTTCCTCACGGAACTGCTCAAGGGCCTCGCGCTGACCGGACGTTATACGTTCCAGCGCAAGGTGACCGTGCAATTCCCGGAAGAGAAGACCCCGATCTCGCCGCGTTTCCGCGGGCTGCACGCGCTGCGCCGCTATGAAAACGGCGAAGAGCGCTGCATCGCCTGCAAGCTGTGCGAAGCAGTGTGCCCGGCGCTCGCCATCACCATCGAGTCGGAAACGCGCGCGGACAACACCCGCCGCACGACGCGCTATGACATCGACCTGACCAAGTGCATCTTCTGCGGTTTCTGCGAAGAGAGCTGCCCGGTCGATTCGATCGTCGAAACGCACATTCTCGAGTATCACGGCGAGAAGCGTGGCGACCTGTACTTCACGAAAGACATGCTGCTGGCCGTGGGCGATCGCTATGAAGCGGAGATCGCCGCGAACAAGGCAGCCGACGCACCGTATCGTTGAAGCGCTTCAGTTAAAGCAGTAAATGCAGCAATCACGGCCTGTTGTCGGGCCGGGCGCCGCGGCCTGAACGCCGCGGCACGGCGCACCTGTGCGGCTGTTCTGGCGTTATGCCAGCCACAAGTGCCAAAGAACAATGCCTGACGATGGCCTAACGATGAACCGGTAATCATGGAATTCACGACCGTACTGTTCTACATCTTCGCGCTGCTCCTGGTGGTTTCAGGGCTGAAGGTGATCACCTCGCGCAACCCGGTGTCGTCCGCACTGTTTCTGGTGCTGGCGTTCTTCAACGCAGCCGCGATCTGGATGCTGCTGCAGGCCGAGTTCCTTGCGATCCTGCTGGTGCTGGTCTACGTCGGCGCGGTGATGGTGCTGTTCCTGTTCGTCGTGATGATGCTGGACATCAACATCGACGTGCTGCGCAAAGACTTCAAACGCTTCGTGCCAATGGCCACCCTGGTGGGCGCGATCATCGTGATCGAAACCGCGCTGATTCTCTGGCACGGTTACGGCGCGACCGCCACGGCGCTGCGCGACACCACCGCCGCCGCGAACGGCATGGGCGATTGGTCGAATACGCGCCTGATCGGCAAGGTCATCTACACCGACTACATCTTTGCGTTCGAAGTGGCCGGTCTGGTGCTGCTGGTGGCGATCATCGCGGCGATTGCGCTGACCACGAGCCACAAGAAAGACAGCAAACGTCAGAACGTCAGCGAGCAGGTCAAGGTGCGTGCCCAGGACCGTGTGCGCGTCGTGAAGATGGCGTCGGAAAAGACCGCGGCAACCGTCGCGGCGGAAGAAGCCGCAGCAGCGGCAGCAGCAGCGGCCGACTCGGCACCGGCTAAGAACAGCTGAGCGGACAGGAGATAGAAATCATGTTGACCCTTGCCCATTACCTTGTCCTCGGCGCGATCCTGTTTGCGATCAGCATCGTCGGCATTTTCCTGAACCGTCGCAACGTCATCATCATTTTGATGGCGATCGAACTGATGCTGCTGGCGGTGAACACCAATTTCGTCGCGTTCTCGCATTACCTCGGGGACGTGCATGGTCAGATCTTCGTCTTCTTCGTGCTGACGGTTGCGGCAGCCGAAGCGGCGATCGGACTCGCAATTCTGGTGACCCTGTTCCGTAGCCTCGACACGATCAATGTCGAGGACCTCGATCAGCTCAAAGGTTAATTTCAGGTAAAGCGGTTATGTCAACGACACTCAATGAAAACCTGCTGCTGGCGATCCCGCTGGCACCGCTGGCTGGCTCCCTGATTGCGGGGCTGTTCGGGAAAGCGGTAGGGCGAGCCGGTGCACACACGGTTACGATCCTCGGCGTCGCGATCGCGTTCATCCTCTCGTCAATCGTCTACTTCCAGGTGATGGACGGCGCGAGCTTCAACGCGACAGTCTACGAATGGATGTCGATCGGCAAGACGAAGTTCGAGATCGGCTTCCTGGTCGACTCGCTGACGGCGATGATGATGTGCGTGGTGACCTTCGTGTCGCTCATGGTGCACATCTACACGATCGGCTACATGGCCGACGACGACGGCTACCAGCGCTTCTTCTCGTACATCGCGCTGTTCACGTTCTCGATGCTGATGCTCGTGATGAGCAACAACTTCCTGCAGCTGTTCTTCGGCGGGGAAGCGGTGGGTCTGGTGTCGTACCTGCTGATCGGCTTCTACTTCACGCGTGAGAGCGCGATCTACGCGAACATGAAGGCGTTCATCGTGAACCGCATCGGCGACTTCGGGTTCCTGCTCGGCATCGGCCTGCTGTTCGCTTTCGCCGGTTCGATGAACTACGGCGACGTTTTCGCGAAGCGCACCGAACTGGCGGCATTGAGCTTCCCGGGCACGGACTGGGGTCTGCTGACGGTCGCCTGCATCTGCCTCTTCATCGGCGCGATGGGTAAGTCGGCGCAGTTCCCTCTGCACGTCTGGCTGCCGGATTCGATGGAAGGCCCGACCCCGATCTCCGCACTGATTCACGCGGCAACCATGGTGACGGCCGGTATCTTCATGGTCGCGCGCATGTCGCCGCTGTTCGAGTTGTCGGATAGCGCGCTGTCGTTCATTACCGTAATTGGTGCGATTACAGCGTTGTTCATGGGCTTTCTCGGGATCGTCCAGAACGACATCAAACGCGTGGTGGCTTACTCGACGTTGTCGCAGCTCGGTTACATGACGGTTGCACTGGGCGTGTCGGCATACCCGGTTGCCATCTTCCACCTGATGACGCACGCGTTCTTCAAGGCGCTGCTGTTCCTCGGTGCGGGTTCGGTGATCATCGGCATGCACCACGATCAGGACATGCGCAACATGGGCGGCCTGCGCAAGTACATGCCGATTACGTGGATCACGTCGCTGGTCGGTTCGCTGGCGCTGATCGGTACGCCGTTCTTCTCGGGCTTCTACTCGAAAGACTCGATCATCGACGCAGTGAAGCTGTCGCATCTGCCGGGCTCGGGCTTCGCGTACTTCGCCGTGGTGGCGAGCGTCTTCGTGACCGCGCTGTATTCGTTCCGTATGTACTTCATGGTGTTCCACGGCAAGGAGCGCTTCCGCGATCCGAAGCATCCGGAATCGCCGATGGGCATCGAAGCCGCAGCGCATGCACATGACGCGCACGGCCACGATTCGCATGGTCACGGCCATGGTCACGACGACCACGCTCACGAGCCGCACGAAACGCCGTGGGTGGTGTGGCTGCCGCTGGTGCTGCTGGCGATCCCCTCGGTGGTGATCGGTGCGATCGCCATCGGCCCGATGCTGTTCGGCGACTTCTTCCAGCACGGCGTGGCGTTCGACAAGGTGATCTTCATCGGCGAAAACCATCCGGCGCTGCATGAGATGGCCGAAGAGTTCCAGGGCTGGGCGGCGATGGGTCTGCACTCGGTCGCGGGTCTGCCGGTCTGGCTGGCGCTCGCGGGTGTGGTGGTCGCGTGGTTCCTGTACCTGGTTCGTCCGGATCTGCCCGCTGTCATCAAGCGCGCGTTCGGTCCGATCTACACGCTGCTCGATAACAAGTACTACATGGACAAGATCAACGAAGTCGTGTTTGCGCGGGGCGCCGTGGCAATTGGCCGTGGTCTCTGGAAGGAAGGCGACGTCGTGGTGATCGACGGCATCGTCAACGGCAGCGCACACTTTATCGGCTGGTTCGCCGGCGTGATCCGCTTCCTCCAATCCGGCTACATCTACCACTACGCGTTTGCCATGATTATCGGCATGTTGGGGCTCCTGACCCTGTTTGTAACGCTCGGCGGCAAATAAGGCGAGGGACACTAATGCACGCTTATCCGATTCTCAGTATTGCGATCTGGTTGCCGATCCTCGTCGGCCTCCTGGTCCTGGCCATCGGTTCCGACCAGAACCCGGCTCCCGCGCGCTGGATTGCGCTGATCGGTTCGGTCGTCAGCTTCCTCGTGACGATCCCGCTGATTACCGGTTTTGATTCGAGCACCGCCGATCTGCAGTTCGTCGAAAAGGCGAACTGGATCGAGCGCTTCAATATCACGTATCACTTGGGTGTCGACGGCATCTCGATGTGGTTCGTCGTGTTGACCGCATTGATCACGGTGATCGTCGTGATCGCCGCGTGGGAAGTGATCACCAAGAACGTGGGTCAGTACCTGGCCGCGTTCCTGATCCTGTCGGGCATCATGGTCGGCGTGTTCAGCGCGGCCGACGGCATGCTGTTCTACGTGTTCTTCGAAGCGACGCTGATTCCGATGTACATCATCATCGGCGTGTGGGGTGGGGCGAACCGCGTGTACGCGGCGTTCAAGTTCTTCCTGTACACGCTGATGGGCTCGCTGCTGATGCTGGTCGCGTTGCTGTACCTGTACGTCGAGACCGGCACGTTCGACCTCGCTACGTGGCAGCATGCGCAGATCGCCATGACGCCACAGGTGCTGCTATTCATAGCGTTCTTCCTGGCCTTCGCCGTGAAGGTGCCGATGTGGCCGGTTCACACGTGGTTGCCTGACGCCCACGTGGAAGCGCCGACCGGCGGCTCAGTCGTGCTGGCCGCGATCATGCTGAAGCTAGGCGCATACGGTTTCCTGCGCTTTTCCTTGCCGATCACGCCGGACGCCAGCCACTTTCTGGCGCCGGTCGTCGTCACGCTGTCGCTGATCGCGGTGATCTACATCGGCCTGGTCGCGATGGTGCAGACGGACATGAAGAAGCTGGTCGCGTATTCGTCGATCGCGCACATGGGTTTCGTGACGCTCGGCTTCTTTATCTTCAACCAGCTCGGCGTGGAAGGTGGGATCGTGCAGATGATCTCGCACGGCTTCGTGTCGGGCGCGATGTTCCTGAGCATCGGCGTGCTGTACGACCGTATGCATTCGCGTCAGATCTCCGATTACGGCGGTGTCGTCAACGTGATGCCGAAGTTCGCGGCGTTCGTCATGCTGTTCTCCATGGCGAATTGCGGCCTGCCGGGCACCTCCGGTTTCGTCGGTGAGTTCATGGTGATCCTGGCTGCAGTCCAGTACAACTTCTGGATCGCGGGCGGCGCGGCAGTCACGCTGATTCTCGGCGCGGCCTACACGCTGTGGATGTACAAGCGCGTGTACTTCGGCGCGATCGCCAACGATCACGTGAAGGGCCTGCTCGACATCAACCGTCGCGAATTTTTCATGCTGGCAGTGCTTGCCGCACTGACGCTGTTCATGGGCCTGTATCCGAAGCCCTTTACCGATGTGATGCACGTATCCGTGGAAAACCTCCTCGCCCACGTTGCGCAGTCAAAGCTGCCGTTGCCTCAGTAACGCCGAGCGAGGAATTAAAGACCATGCAAAACGCCCCTATGACTGCTCTGTTGCCCGACGCGCTGCTGATGCTCGCGGTTGTCGTCGCGTGGCTCAACGACACGTTCGTCGGCCAGGCCGGTCGCCGTACCACGTACTTCATCGCGTTCTTCTCGTCGCTGGTCGCCGGCGTCTGGTTCGCAATGAACGCGTTCGACCCGCAAGTGCGCTACTACTTCGGCCACATGTACGTGGTGGACTCGTTCGCCAACGTGATGAAAGCGGTGGTGACGCTCGGCTACGCGGTGTCGATCGTCTATTCGCGACGTTACCTCGAAGATCGCGGGCTGTTCCGCGGCGAGTTCTTCCTGCTGGGCATGTTCTCGTTGCTCGGCCAGCTCGTCATGATCTCGGGCAACAACTTTCTGACGCTGTATCTCGGCCTGGAACTGATGTCGCTGTCGCTGTACGGTGTGATTGCCCTGCGTCGTGACGCCGCGCCGTCGAACGAAGCGGCCATGAAGTACTACGTGCTCGGCGCGCTGGCTTCCGGCTTCCTGTTGTACGGCATTTCCATGTTGTACGGTGCGACCGGTTCGCTCGACCTGAACGAAGTGTTCAAGGCGATCGGCACGAGCCACTACGACCCGAGCGTGCTGCTGTTCGGCGTGATCTTCATCGTGGCGGGCGTGGCGTTCAAGATGGGCGCGGTGCCGTTCCACATGTGGGTGCCCGATGTCTATCAAGGCGCACCGACGGCAATGACTCTGCTGGTCGGCGGCGGTCCGAAGGTTGCCGCGTTCGCTTGGGGTCTGCGCTTCCTCGTGATGGGTCTGCTGCCGCTCGCGGTCGAATGGCAGGAAATGCTGGTGATTCTCGCGGCGCTGTCGCTGATCGTCGGCAACATCACCGGTATCGTGCAACGCAACGTCAAGCGGATGCTCGCGTACTCGGCGATCTCGAACATGGGTTTCGTGTTGCTGGGTCTGCTGGCCGGCGTGGTTGATCACAAGACCACGGGTGCGGCCAACGCGTACGGCTCGGCCATGTACTACAGCATCGTCTACCTGATCACGACGATGGGCACGTTCGGCGTCATCATGCTGCTGGCGCGCCGCGATTTCGAAGCGGACACGCTCGAGGACTTCAAGGGCCTGAATCAACGCAGCCCGGTGTTCGCGTTCGTGATGATGATCATGATGTTCTCGCTCGCCGGCATTCCGCCCGCGGTCGGCTTCTACGCGAAGCTCGCGGTGCTGCAGGCCACCATGAATGCCGGTTTGACCTGGCTGACGGTGCTGGCCGTGATTACCTCGTTGTTCGGCGCGTTCTACTACCTGCGTATCGTCAAGCTGATGTATTTCGACGATCCGCAAGACAAGTCGCCCATCCTCGCCGACACCAGCACGCGTGCTTTGCTCGCGTTCAACGGTGTGGCCGTGCTGGTGCTCGGTATCGTGCCGGATCCGCTGTTGAAGGCCTGCCTGCAGGCGATCCAGCACACGCTGCTGCTCTGATGTCGGCAGCGGGTTGGTTTATCGTGCTGTTGGCGCTGGTCGGCGCCAACCTGCCGTTCCTGAATCAACGCCTCTTCGCCGCCGTGCCGTTGAAAGCGGTGAAGAAAAGCGCCTGGATCCGGATAGCCGAATTGATCGTGCTGTACTTCGTAATCGGCGCGCTCGGTTTTCTGCTGGAAGCGCGCGCGGGTAACCGCTTCGAACAGGGTTGGCAGTTCTACGCCATCACGTTCGCGCTCTTCGTGGTGTTCGCGTTCCCTGGCTTCACCTTCCAGTATCTCGTCAAACGCCGCTGACGGCGTCTCGCCGTCGGCGCACCAAGTCCTCAAGGTCCGCATATGGCTGAACTTCCCGATCACGACGCCGCGCTTACCGAGACCTGTCTCGAGAGCAAAACGATCCATCAAGGGCCGTTTCTGACGCTCAAGTGCGACACCGTTCGTCTGCCGGACGGCAAGCACGCCACGCGCGAATATGTTCAGCATTCCGGCGCCGTGATGGTGATTCCATTATTCGACGACGGCCGCGTGCTGCTGGAAAGCCAGTATCGCTATCCGATGGGCAAGGTCATGGTCGAGTATCCGGCCGGCAAGCTCGATCCGAACGAAGGCGCGCTAGCCTGCGCGAAACGTGAGTTGCGGGAAGAGACGGGTTATACCGCGCGCGAGTACGTTTATCTGACGCGCATTCACCCGATCATTTCCTATTCGACCGAATTCATCGACATCTACCTCGCGCGCGGTTTGACCGCCGGTGAGCGCAAGCTCGACGAAGGCGAATTTCTCGAACTGTTCACGGCGACAGTGCCTGAGATGTCCGAGTGGGTGCGCACCGGCAAGGTTACTGACGTGAAGACGGTGATTGGCACATTCTGGCTGGAGAAGGTGTTGTCGGGTGCGTGGCCGTTGGCGGAGCCGGAATAACGTCGGTAGCGAAGAAGCGGCGCGCCGCTTCGGAAGTAGAAAAGCCCCTGCCGGTCTAAGACCGGCAGGGGCTTTGTCATTGCAGGTTGCGAAATCTCTGCAACCGCGAGTGTGTTTGCCGGTGCCTTGAAATGTGTCCTTTGTCTTATGCCATCCGGCGGACTCGTCGCACAGCCGCCGTCGCTCTAGTATCGATCTTTGAGAGCGGGCACCACGATCTGTTTATTTCGGATAGCGAAGTTGTGGGGACTCTCGATTCTTTCGAGTGGCGATCAGGTTGTCACTTGACAACCTGATCGCCACTCGCTAAATTGGAGGACATTAGATGGTTCGAGGAACCCACTCTAAGAAAGAGGTCGAAGCGGCGTTGGCGTATGCCGAAAGAAATGGCTGGCGTGTTCAGGGCGGCGGCAAAGGTCACGCCTGGGGAAAAATGTACTGTCCTGATAAAGACGCGGAGTGTCGGTGCGGCGAGTTCTGCATATCGAGCGTCTGGAGCACGCCGAAGAATCCCGGCAACCACGCCCGACATCTGCGGCGCATCGTCGACAACTGTACGGCTCGCCGGTAGCAGAAGCGTTCTGTTGGCGAAAGCCTTGGGCTGAACGAAGGCAGGAGTAACTTATGGAATATGTGTTCACCTTGAAGTACCGGCTCGCGGCGCAAGACTGCGATCTTGACGCGATCGTCGAGCGCCTGGGCGAGGCCGGGTGCGACGATGCGACCGTCGGCGTCGGGCAACCGGGCCGCATCGCGCTGTTTTTTGCGCGCGAAGGCGAGTCCGCATTCGAGGCGCTGGTCAGTGCTCTGCAGGACATCAAGCGCGTGGTGCCGACAGCACGTCTCGTCGAGGCGGGGCCCGATTTTGTCGGCCTCACCGACGTCGCCGAAGTCGCTGGTGTGTCGCGGCAAAACATGCGCAAGCTGATGCTGAGCCACGCAATTGATTTTCCGCCGCCGGTCCACGAGGGCAGTGCATCGGTATGGCATCTGTCGGACATCCTTGATTGGCTCGCTGCGCGCGGCGGTTATGAAATCAAGGCAGACGTGTTCGACATCGCGAGAGCGGTCAAGCAGATCAACCTCGCTAAAGAGGCACGCGAGCTCGAACCGCGGCTTGGTCGTCAACTGGAATGTCTCGTGGCATAGAAGCAGGGCGGCGGCCAGCGTGCGAAGGCGCGCAGACGTTTGTGACCGCCAAGCCCATCTGTCTTCCGGAACACCTTCGGCAGGCGTTTGCGCAAAGCGTTAAAATCGCCCACCGCGTCCGAATTGTCAGCGACCTCCGACGTCGGCGCCTTCGTCCGTAAATTTTTACGAACGACCGTTCACAAATTTCCGTTTTGCGCTAAACTGGCACGCAAGCCCTGATTCCACATGAAGGTCCTCGATTTACAGTGTCCGCATGGCCATCGGTTTGAAGGCTGGTTCGCTTCGGCTGATGACTTTGAATCGCAGCAGTCCCGCAAGCTCGTCGAATGTCCGATCTGCGGCGCGAACGAGGTGAGCCGTTTGCCTTCGGCGCCGCGCCTGAACCTGTCGGGTGCGACCGAAACGAAAGCGCCAGCGGGCGCAGGGGAAATGCAGGCGCGTGTGATGCGTGCCTTGCGCGAGGTACTGGAAAAGACCGAGAACGTGGGCGACCGCTTCGCCGAGGAAGCACGGCGCATTCACTACAATGAAGCGCCTGCACGCAATATTCGCGGTGTCACGACACCGGAAGACGCGAGAGCCTTGGTCGAAGAAGGCATCGAAGTGATGCCGCTACCGGTCCCGGCTGCCTTGAAGGAACCGCTGCAATAGCGCAGTGGCTCACTGGCGGCGGGTGGTGGCGGCCAGGAGACACGACGCATGAATCTGGACTATTCTGCCGCTGATAACGCGTTCCGCGCGGACATCCGCGCTTGGCTCGAAGCGAATCTGCCTCGCGAGTTGAGCGACAAAGTACTCAATCACAAGCGTCTTACCCGCGAAGACTTCGCCGGCTGGCACAAGCTGCTCGGCACGCGCGGCTGGTCGGCGATCGCGTGGCCGAAAGAATATGGCGGCCCGGGCTGGGACGCGACTCAGCGGCACATCTGGGACGAAGAGTGCGCGCGCATCGGCGCGCCGTCCGTGCTGCCTTTCGGTGTTTCCATGGTGGCGCCCGTGCTGATGAAGTACGGTAACGAAGCGCAGAAGCGCCATTATTTGCCGCGCATTCTCGATGGCACGGATTGGTGGTGCCAGGGCTATTCCGAGCCGGGCTCGGGTTCCGATCTGGCCTCGCTGCGCACACGCGCCGAGCGCGTCGGCGACCATTACGTGGTCAACGGTCAGAAAACATGGACCACGCTTGGCCAGTACGCCGACATGATGTTCTGCCTCGTGCGCACGGACAGCGGTGCCAAAAAGCAGGAGGGCATCTCGTTCCTGCTGATCGACATGAAAACGCCGGGCATCACTGTGCGGCCGATCATTACGCTCGACGAAGATCACGAAGTCAACGAAGTCTTTTTCGAAGACGTGAAGGTGCCGGTCGAAAATCTGGTCGGCGAAGAAAATCGCGGCTGGACTTACGCGAAGTATCTGCTCGGCCACGAGCGCACAGGCATCGCGCGGGTCGGCCAGTCGAAGCGCGAACTCGTTTTCCTGAAACGGCTTGCGTTGAATCAGAAAAAGAACGGCAAGCCGCTGCTGCAAGACCCGGTGTTCGCCGCGAAAGTCGCGAGCCTCGAGATCGAGTTGATGGCACTCGAAGTCACCGTGCAACGCGTGGTCGCGAATGAAACCGGTGGACGTGGACCGGGACCGGAAGCGTCGATGCTGAAGATCAAGGGCACGGAAGTGCAGCAAGCGCTGACCGAACTGATGTTCGAAGCGGTCGGCCCACTCGCCGCACCGTTCGACGTACCGTTCCTCGAAGGCGAACGCGAACACAGCGTGGCCGGCGACGACGATGCCGC
The DNA here is from genome assembly GCF_046027915.1 of Paraburkholderia sp. RL17-347-BIC-D. Lineage (NCBI taxonomy): Bacteria > Pseudomonadati > Pseudomonadota > Betaproteobacteria > Burkholderiales > Burkholderiaceae > Paraburkholderia > Paraburkholderia sp. RL17-347-BIC-D. Next base: position 18,883 of record NZ_JARESS010000016.1, on the reverse strand, counting down.
GCCCTTGGCCGCTTACTACTTCAACTTCCGCAAGACGTCGATTTACGGCGGCTCGAACGAAATTCAAAAGAACATCATCGCGCAGATGATTCTCGGACTTTGAGGAGCGGCGCATGGACTTCACTTTCAACGACGAACAACAGCAATTCGCCGACGCGCTGCGCCGCTATCTGGACAAAAGCTACGGGTTCGAAGCGCGCCAGGCGATCGTGAGATCGGAAACCGGCGTGTCGGACGCGCATTGGGCCGCGTTTGCCGAACTGGGCCTGACGGCGTTGCCGGTGCCGGAAGCGCAAGGCGGCTTCAACGGCGGCCCGATCGACATGCTGGTGGTTATGCAGGAACTCGGTCGCGCGCTGGTCGTCGAGCCTTATTGGGCGACTGCGGTCGGCATCGAGGCGTTGCGCCTCGCAGGTAGCGATCAGGGCGAAGACGCGTCGCTGCTCGAACGCGCGGCTCAAGGCGAGATCAAACTGGCGGTGGCATTTCACGAACCGCACGCACGCTACGACCTGTTCGCGGTCGAGACAGCCGCAAGCGGCCATGGCGAGCAGTTGACACTCACCGGCACGAAGTCTGTAGTGCAGCACGGCGCGCAAGCGGATCACTGGATCGTGCCGGCCCGGCTGAACGGCGAGATCGCGCTTTTCGTCGTGGCGCGCAATGCGGCTGGCGTCAAGATCACGGACTACCGCACGATCGACGGCCAGCGTGCCGCCACACTCGAATTCAACGGCACGCCCGCGCGCCGGCTTGCCGGCCAACACGCCGGCGCGGCCGCGCTCGAACATATCGCGGATTACGGCACGGTGCTGTTGTGCGCCGAGGCGATCGGCGCGCTGGATGCCTTGAACCTCGCCACCGTCGACTACACCAAGACGCGCCAGCAGTTCGGCCAGCCGATCGCGCGGTTTCAAGCGTTGCAGCACCGTATGGTCGAGATGCTGATTCACGCCGAACAGGCGCGTTCTGTCACGTATCTGGCCGCGATGCGCTATGCCAGCACGGATGCGGACGAACGTCGCCGCGCGGTTTCCGCCGCGAAGGCGCGGGTCGGTCAGGCCGCGCGGTTCGTCGGCCAACAGGCGGTTCAGTTGCACGGCGGCATGGGCGTCACGAACGAAGTGGCCGCGGCGCATCTGTTCAAGCGGCTTGCAATCATCGAAACCACATTGGGCGATGTCGATCACCATCTCGCGCGGTTCGCCGCGCTACCCGGCTTCGTGACTGCCGAAGCCTGATCAGACATTCGAATCGGATACAAGGAGGTGCGGCGATGGGTTTGAGTTACGAGGACTTGATAGTCGGCACGAGCGTCGAAATCGGCAAGCATACGTTCACGCGCGAAGAGATCGTCGAGTTTGCACAGAAGTTCGATCCGCAGCCGTTTCATCTGGATGAAGCCGCGGCTGCCGAATCGCCGTTCCGCGGCTTGGTGGCGAGTGGCTGGCATACCTGTTCGGTCATGATGGGCATGCTGGTGCGCAACGCGTTCGCGGGTTCCACGTCGATGGGCTCGCCCGGTATCGACGAAATTCGCTGGTTGAAGCCGGTGCGTGTCGGGGACACGATCACCATGATCAACGCCGTGCTCGACAAGCGCATCTCGGAGAGCAAGCCCGATCGCGGCATCGTGTCGACGCAGTGGGAGGGCATCAATCAGCATGGCGAAACCGTGATCACGGTGCGCTCGAAGGGACTGTTCGGCCTGCGCAATCCGGGCGCCGCGTCATGACGGACAGCGCGGCGCCTGCTGCCGCAACGTTCGGCAGCGCCACGGCCCTGGGCGCGTTGGTGGGCGCCGAGCCGCTCGTGAGCGAATGGCTGACGGTGGATCAGGCGAGCGTCGATCGTTTCGCCGAAGCGACCGGCGATCATCAATGGATTCACGTCGACCCGGAGCGGGCGCGGCGCGAGTCACCGTTCGGCGGTCCTGTGGCGCACGGTTTCCTGACGCTGTCGTTGATCCCGGCACTGCTCGGTAAGACGGTGGCGCTCGAGCAGCGCATGGGCGTCAATTACGGCTTGAATCGCGTGCGGTTTACGTCGCCGGTGCCGGTCGGCTCACAGTTGCGCGCGAAGTTCGCGGTCGAGTCCGTGACCGAAGTCGAAAACAACGGTGTGCAAGTGGTGTGGAATGTGACGCTGGAGCGGCAGGGCAGTGAGCGGCCTGTGTGTGTCGCGGAGTTCATCACGCGGCATTATTTCTAGCGTTGCAGCGGGCGCATGCAAGGCAAAAAAAGCGCGAGCGGCATTCACGCCGGCTCGCTCTTTTTTAACAATTCAGATTCAGATGCCGCGCTGAGATCAATGTTTCGCGTACTGCGTCGCACCGAACAGTATTTCCTTCGCCTTGTCGTCCATGAGCGGTTGGCGCGCGGACGCCAGCACTTCCACACCACGCACCACTGCCGGACGCGCGGCGATCTCTTCATGCCAGCGCTTTACATTCGGAAACGCATCGAGTTCCAGGCCCTGGTTTTGCCACGAACGCGTCCACGGGAAGGCGGCGATGTCCGCAATCGTATAGTCGTTGCCCGCGAGATATTTCGTCTTGCCGAGTTGCGTGTCCATCACGCCATACAGACGCTTCGTCTCGTTCGTGTAACGGTTGACCGCGTATTCAATCTGTTCCGGCGCGTAGTTGCGGAAGTGGTGCGTTTGACCGAGCATCGGACCCAGACCGCCCATCTGGAACATCAGCCATTGCAATGTCGAATAGCGCGCGGCTGGATCGGTCGGCAGAAACTTGCCGGTTTTCTCGGCGAGATAAATCAGAATCGCGCCCGATTCGAACAAGGCGAACGGCTGGCCGCCGGCGCCCTTGGGCCCCTCGGAATCGACGATTGCCGGGATCTTGTTGTTCGGGCTGATGGCGAGAAACTCGGGTTTGAACTGGTCGCCCGCGCCGATATTCACACCGTGCACGTTGTACGCGAGGCCCGTTTCCTCGAGCATGATGTGAACCTTGTGGCCGTTCGGGGTCGCCCAGCTATAGACGTCGATCATCGTATCTCCTTTGTTTCGTGAAAGCGGCGCCTCGAAGGGCGCCGCAGTTGACGAAAATTAGAGCATAGATCGCGCGATGCTGCTTGCGGCGCCGCGAGTCGGTCGCGACCGCGCTGCGCCGGGCGTGACGGTTCGGCTCAGCATCAAACCCGCGTGATCGGCGTCTCCACACGAGCGGCCGCGCCGGCATCCATATAACGCGCGAGTTCGAGCTTGGCGATCGCGTTGCGATGCACCTCGTCGGGACCGTCGGCGAAACGCAGCGTTCGTGCCGACGCGTAGGCATACGCGAGCGGGAAGTCGTCGCTGACACCGCCGCCGCCGTGCGCCTGAATTGCCCAGTCGATCACCTGACACGCCATGTTCGGCGCAACGACCTTGATCATGGCGATCTCGCCGCGCGCGCCCTTGTTGCCGACGGTGTCCATCATGTAGGCGGTTTTCAGGGTGAGGAGGCGCGCCTGTTCGATCATGCAGCGCGCTTCGGCGATACGCTCCTGCGTGACGCCTTGCGCGGCGACCGGCTTGCCGAACGCGACACGTTGCAGCGAGCGTTTCGCCATCAATTCGAGCGCGCGTTCAGCAAGACCGATCAAACGCATGCAGTGATGGATGCGTCCCGGTCCGAGTCGGCCCTGCGCGATTTCGAAGCCACGGCCTTCACCGAGCAGCATGTTGCCGACCGGCACGCGCACATTCTCGAGCGTGATTTCCATGTGCCCGTGCGGCGCGTCGTCGTAACCGAAGACGGTGAGCGGGCGATGCACGGTGATGCCGGTGGCGTCGGCGGGAATCAGAATCATCGACTGCTGCTGATGGCGGGGCGCTTCCGGATCGGTCTTGCCCATGACGATATAGATCTTGCAGCGCGGATCGCCCGCGCCGGACGACCACCACTTGTGGCCGTTGATCACGTAGTAATCGCCATCGCGCACGATGCTGGTCTGGATATTGGTCGCATCCGACGACGCCACTTCAGGTTCCGTCATCAGAAACGCCGAACGGATCTGACCTTGCAGCAGCGGTTCGAGCCACGCGCGCTTGTTGTCGTCGCTGCCGTAGCGCTCGATCGTTTCCATGTTGCCGGTGTCGGGCGCATTGCAGTTGAATACTTCAGGCGCCCAAGGCACGCGGCCCATGATCTCGCACAACGGCGCGTATTCGAGATTCGTCAAGCCCGCACCGCGCACGGAGTCGGGCAGGAACAGGTTCCATAAGCCGGCGTCGCGCGCTTTCTGCTTGAGTTGTTCGATCAGTTCGGTTGGCAGCCACGCGTTGCCGTTCTGGCGATTGCGTGCGATTTCCGCGTAGAACGCCTGCTCGTTCGGATAGATGTGCTCGTCAAAGAATGCGAGCAGTTTCTCGCGCAACGCCTGAACCTTCGGGGTGTAGTCGAAATTCACGTAGGACCTCGCGGATGATGAGTAACGAACGACGTTTGTTCGGAGCGCAGCACGATGCACACCCGGACGCGCGACTTAGCGCGCGATTCCGGTCAGCGCACTTTCTGCGCGTAGCGCCAGGCGAGTTCGGCCATCGGCTTCGCGCGACGGCCGGCGTCGAGTGCCTGAGCGCTGGCCGCGGTGCCGTCGACGACGCGTTTCATGATGCCTTGCAGGATCGCGGCAATGCGAAACATGTTGTACGCCAGGTAGAAATTCCAGTCGCCGTGAATCTCGAAGCCAGTGCGTTGACAATAGCGCTCGACGTACTCGCGCTCGTCGGGAATGCCGAGGGCCGCCCAATCGAGGCCCGCGATGCCGCGGAATTGCGTCGGGTCGACGTGCCACGCCATGCAGTGATACGCGAAGTCGGCGAGCGGATCGCCGAGCGTCGACAACTCCCAGTCGAGCACCGCGAGCACGCGCGGCTCGTCGGGATGAAAGATCAGATTGTCGAGCCGGTAGTCGCCATGCACGACCGATGCGCGCTCACCCGTTTCGGCCGGCATATGCTGCGGCAGCCATTCGATCAGGCGCTGCATCGCGTCGATCGGCTCGGTCTCGGATGCGATGTACTGCTTGCTCCAGCGGCCGATCTGGCGCACGAAGTAGTTGCCTGGCTTGCCATAGTCGGCGAGACCGACAGCCGTGACGTCCACGCTGTGCAGCGCCGCGATCACGCGGTTCATTTCGTCGTAGATGGCGGCGCGCCCGGCGGGCGTCATGCCGGGCAACGATTGATCCCACAGCACGCGGCCTTCGACGAACTCCATCACATAGAACGCGCGGCCGATCACGCTTTCGTCCTCGCACAAGGCGAGCATTTTTGCGACCGGCACGTCAGTGTCGGCGAGCGCATGCATCACGCGGTATTCGCGTTCGACGGCGTGCGCTGACGGCAGCAGCTTCGCCGCCGGCCCTGGCTTGGCGCGCATCACATACGAACGCGACGGCGTGAGCAGTTTGAACGTGGGATTGGACTGACCACCGGCGAATTGCTCCAGCGTGAGCGGCCCGGAAAATCCGTCGACATGCTGGGTCAGCCAGGCGGCGAGCGCATCGGTGTCGAAGCGTTGCCGCTCGCTGACCGGGCGCGTGCCCTCGAAGTCCGAATAGTCCGGTTGGTGTTCTGGTTCGCCGGTCTGTGTGGCTTGCACCATCTGTCTCCTCCAGTTCGGGGTTCAGCTACGCTTGTATTGAATGAATTGTGCGTAGAGCATTTCCATCGTGGTGTTGCGGACGTCGCGATGCAGCGGCGACGGCGGTGAATAGTTGATCGTGCGCAGCACCCAGTCGCGCGGGGCAGCGCCCACGTCGAGCGCGTTGATGCAGCCGGTGGCTTGCGCCAGATGGCCGAAGAACGTGCGGCCGCCGGCGGTGAGCGCATGCGACAGGATTGCCCGATTCACACCACCGTGCAGCACGAGCAGCACGGTGTCCCACGACGTGTCTTCTCGCAACTCCGCGACCGCGGGCAAAACGCGATCGAACAGGGCGCCGATGGTCTCGCCGAAGAGAAAGCGCGTGCTGTCCGGCACGATGCCATCGAACACGCCGAGAAACGCGGCCTCGATATCCTGCGGCGGAATATTGCCGAGCTTGCCGCCGCGAATCTCTTCCCAGGCAGGCTCGATTTCGAGTTCGATCTGCTGGCCGGTCTCGGCCAACACGCGCCGCGCGGTTTCGATGGTGCGCGGCAAGCCACTGACGATCACCCGGTCGAAGCGGACCTGCTGTTCGGCGAACACGCGGCCCGCCGCGCTGGCCTGCTCGCGGCCGTTGGCGTTCAGGGGCACCGTTTCGGGATCGATCGCGCGGCCGGAGTCGTCGAAGTAGGTGACGTCGCCGTGACGCATCAGAAAGATGCGGCGGCGCTTGGGCAGCTGGTAGTCAGGCATCGTCCCTTCGCTCACTTGTAGACCGGCGCGCGTTTTTCGAGGAACGCGGAAATGCCTTCCAGCCCTTCACGGTGATGCAGCGAGGCCACAAAGCTGTCGCGCTCCGCCACGAGATGATCGGCGAGTGGCTGCGTGCCGGCTGCGCTGATCAACCCCTTGATGCGCGCGACCGAGTTAGGCGAAATCTTGCCGATCTCGTCGGCCCAGGCAATCGCGGAATCGCGCACGGCGCCGGTCTTGGCCAGTTTGTTGACGACGCCGAGTTCATGCAGACGCGTGGCGCCGATCGGTTTGCCTTCGATCAGCACTTCGGTGGCCAATTGACGCGGCAGGGCTTGAGCGAGAAACCACGAACCGCCGCCGTCGGGCGTCAGGCCGACACGTGCATACGACATGACGAACTTGGCATCGTCCGCGGCGACGATCAGGTCGCACGCAAGCGCGAGCGAGAATCCCGCGCCGGCTGCGGCGCCATCGACGGCGGCGATCACCGGCTTCGACGATAGACGCAGCGCCGAGATCCATTCGCCGAGCAGATCGATGCTTTCGGCTTGCACGGACGGATCTTTCGCACGGTTTTCCAGCAGGCGGTTCAGATTGCCGCCCGCGCAAAAGAAGTTGTCGGCGCCGGTAATTACGACGGCGCGAATCGACGGATCGCGCTCCACCGAGTCGAGCGCCTCGATGCCGGCGGCGTACATGTCCGGATGCAGCGCGTTGCGTGCGCCGGGGTTCGAAAGCGTGAGGACCAGCGTCGATTCGCTTTCGGTGGGGCGCGAGGTCAGCAGTTCGGCGCTCATTGTTGCGTCTCCAGGGTCTGCGTTTCGGTATCGGCCGCGTCGCGCTGAGTGAGCGACAGGCCAAGCTGGGCGCGTCGCGCAAGCCAGGGCGACGGACGATAGCGCGGATCGCCGAGCACACTGAACATGTTGCGCAAGATCGCGAGAATGGTCGTCGAGCCTAGCGCGTCGCCGAGGGCAAGCGGGCCGCGCGGGTAGCCGAGGCCGAGCGTGACGGCAAGGTCGATATCGTCCGGCGTGGCGATCTGTTTTTGCGCGATGTCGCAGCCGATATTGACGATGGTCGCCACCACCCGTTGCGCGACGAAGCCGGTCGAGTCGCGGATCACGGTGACGGGCACGCCGTCGGCGGCAAAGAGCGCGTGCGCCGTGTCACGCGCGGCGCGCGTGGTGGCGGGTGTGGTCATCAGCGTGCGGCGTTGCGCTCCGACGAGCGGGAAGAGCGTATCGATGGCGACGACGCGGCTGGCGTCGAGTGCTTCGTCGACAGCGGCCGTGGTCGCATCGTGGCCGAACGGTGTGACGACGATCAGCGAATTCGCTGCGGGCGTAGCGCCGTCGTCGAGTTTCACGCCGGCTTTCCCAATGAGTTGCACGACGGCATCGTGAGCTTGCGGATAACGCTTGCTGACCCACACGCTGGCCGGCAATTCAGTCGGCGCGGGCCCTTCGGCAGGCACTTGCTGCTTGCCTTCTTCGTAGCGATAAAAGCCTTCGCCCGTCTTGCGGCCGATCAATCCGCCCGCGAGCCGCGTGCCGGTGATGGGCGACGGCGTGAAGCGCGGCTCTTCATAGAACTGGTGATAGATCGACTCCATCACCGGATGCGAGACGTCCAGCGCCGTCAGATCGAGCAACTCGAACGGCCCGAGGCGAAAGCCTGCCTGCTCGCGCATGATGCGGTCGATGTCGGCGAAACTGGCCACGCCTTCACCCGCCACGCGCAAGCCTTCGGTATTCATGCCACGGCCCGCGTGATTCACGATGAAGCCGGGCATATCTTTCGCGCGCACCGGCGTGTGACCCATGCGGCGCGCGAGATCCATCAGCGCGTCACCGGCCGCGGGGTCGCTGCGCAGACCGTCGATCACTTCGACCACCTTCATCAACGGCACGGGGTTGAAGAAGTGATAACCGACCACGCGCGACGGGTCACTGCAGCCGGCGGCAATCGCCGTGATGGACAGCGAAGACGTATTGGACGCCAGCACGCAGTTGCCGCTCACGACGGTTTCGAGTTCGCGGAACAGTGCCTGCTTCACGTCGAGTTTCTCGACAATCGCCTCCACGACCAGATCGCAACCGGCCAGCTCGCCGATGCTTTGCGCGCCGCTCACGTTCGCGAGCGCCGCAAGCGAGCGCGCCTGGTCGAGCTTGCCTTTGGCGGTCAATTTGGCGAAAGTCTCGGCAAGGTAGTCGCGCGCGGCGCCGATCGCAGCAGGGTTGGTGTCGTACAGACGCACGGTGAGACCGGCCAGTGCGGCGATCTGGGCGATGCCGCGGCCCATTGCTCCGGTTCCGACAATGCCAATAGTCTCGATGCTGAAATTGCGAGAGGTCATTGTGATGCTCGACTCCATGGTTATTTTAGAATAGCACGATCGTGCAATTTACTGGATGATTGAACGAAGGCCGCTGCTTTGACGTTGACGGGCGGTCGCATACAACTCAAGGGAAGGAGACACCTGATGATCAAGCTGTGCGGTTTCGCGCTCTCTAACTATTACAACAAAGTGAAGTTCGTGCTGCTCGAACACGGCATTCCGTTCGAGGAAGTGTCCGTGAAGCCCAGTCAGGACGAGGCGATGCTCGAGCATTCGCCGCTCGGCAAAGTGCCTTATCTGCAGACTGAAGACGGCGATCTGTGCGAGTCGCAATGCATCGTCGAGTATCTGGCCGCGCGTTTTCCCGACAAGGCGATTTTCTCCGCCGACCCATGGGAAGCGGCCAAGGAGCGCGAACTGATCATGTTCGTCGATGTGCATCTCGAACTGACCGCGCGCAACCTCTACAAGGAAGCGTTCTTCGGCGGCACCGTGACCGACGCGACCAAGGGGCGCGTGGAGAAACTGCTCAAGCACCACATTGCCGGCTTCAAACGGATCGCGAAGTTCGGGCCGTATCTGATGGGCGAACGCTTCAGCGTGGCGGATACGGCCGGTTATGTGAGCTTGCCGCTGGTGGGCATGGCAACGCAGACCATTTACGGCAGCGATTTTCTGGTCGACGCCGGCATTGACTGGAAGAGCTATGTGAAAGCGATCAACCCCAGGGCGGCCGCGCAGCGTGTGACCGAGGACCGCAAGGCGCATATCGCGGCATCGCGCCCTGCTTGACCGGCGTTGCCCCGAAGGAAGCGGACCGGCGCGTGCCGCGCACGCCGGGGCCGCTGCGCGCGATGGCGAGGAACGTAGGTTCGTTCGCAGCATCGCGCGAGACATGCTAGAGGCGCGCCAGCCGCTCGAGCGCGGTGGCGAGTGTGTTTTCCTGCTTGGCGAAGCAGAAGCGCACCACGCCCGACTCATGGGCCTCGTGATAGAACGCCGAGACGGGAATGGCCGCGACGCCGATCTCGCCGGTCAGCCATTGCGCGAATTCGGCTTCGGGCAAGTCGCTGATCGCCGAATAGTCGACGCACTGAAAGTACGTGCCCGTGCACGGCAACAGCTTGAAGCGCGAATTCGCGAGGCCGGCGCGGAAGAAGTCGCGCTTCTTCTGATAAAACGCCGGCAAGTCGAGATACGGAGACGGATCTTTCATGTAGTCGGCGAGGCCGATCTGCATTGGCGTGTTCACCGTGAACACGTTGAACTGGTGCACCTTGCGGAACTCGGCGGTGAGCGCGGCGGGCGCGGCCACGTAGCCGACCTTCCAACCCGTCACGTGGTAGGTCTTGCCGAAGCTCGACACCACGAAACTGCGTTGCGCCAGTTCCGGATAGCGGGCCACGCTCTCGTGCGGCGCGCCGTCGTAGACCATGTGTTCATACACTTCGTCGGACAGGATCAGCACGTTGGTGCCGCGCACGATCTCTTCGAGCTTGCGCATGTCATCCGCGCGCCAGACCGTGCCGGTCGGATTGTGCGGCGTGTTGATCAGCAGGAGCCGCGTTTTCGGCGTGATCGCGGCGGCCAGCTTGTCGAACGGGATCGCGTAGTCGGGCGCGTCGAGCGTGACGAATACCGGCTTGCCGCCCGCCAGTTCGATGGACGGCAGGTAGCTGTCGTAGGTCGGCTCGACCACGATCACTTCGTCGCCCGGGTGGACCGTGCACAGAATCGCGGTCAGCAATGCTTGCGTCGCGCCCGCTGTCACGGTGATTTCGGTGGTGGCGTTGTAGCGGCGGCCGTACAGGTTCTCGATCTTGTCCGAGATCGCCTGACGCAGCGGCGCGGCGCCGGCCATTGGCGGGTACTGGTTGTGGCCGTCGCGCATGGCGTTCGCGACCGCGTCGACGATCCGCGGATCGCAGTTGAAATCGGGAAAGCCCTGACCGAGATTCACCGCGCCTTTTTCGGCGGCGAGCGCGCTCATCACCGTGAAAATCGTCGTGCCGACATCCGGCAGGCGAGACGGAAACGTGGGACTCGTGGGCGTGTCGTGCGGTGCATTCATGGCGCTGTCCGGAGCGTGGGCAAGTGGGTTAGGCAAAGGCGTCGTTTGAAACGGGCGAAGCCTGATTGTAGGGAATCGCGGCGTGGTGTGTGCGCCACGGAACTCACGTTAGCCGTCTGGCCAGGGCCATGCGGCTGAAGAGTCATGCTGTTAAAGGCTCGCCGGCGGCGCTCTGGGACATGCCGATGGCGGCGACGAACGGCGCCGGCTGCGCGATCTGAAAGCCGAAGTCACGCGCAATCCGCTTGGCCAGCTTCAGTACCGCGCGATCTTTCGAAACCAGCCAGTCGGCCTGCGCGGCGTGCGCGAGCTCGAGAAACTTCTGGTCGTCGCGGTCTTTGCATTTGGGCAAGGGCTTGGCGTCTTCCGCTTGCGCCTCGGGTTCGACCAGTTGCGCGAGCCGCGCGACGACCGCCAGCGCCGCGGCCTTGTCCACGTTCCGATGCACGAATTGCGGATAGTCGAGCACGTAGGCGAGTTCGGCGAGGCAGCGCGCGTCGATCAGCGCGGCCAGCGCGCCGCTTTCGAGCGCGGCCGCGATCGGCCGTGTGTGCGGGTCGTCGAACACGAGTATGTCGATCCACACATTGGAATCGAGGACGACGCGCAAAGCGTCGGGTGAGGCATGGGAACCGGGCATTCGTTACAATCTGGCTTTCGTCTTTGACCGCCAGGCACGGCGTGCCTGCAAGCCTCTATGATAATCGTTCTGTCGCCGGCGAAATCGCTCGACTACGAAACCCCGCCTCACGTCAAAAAGCACACGATCCCCGATTTTGTCGACGATGCGGCCGAATTGATCGGCGGATTGCGTCGTTTGTCGCCGCAGCAGATCGCCTCCCTGATGGACATTTCGGATCAACTCGCGCACCTCAATTTCCAGCGTTACGCGCAGTGGTCGCCCAAGTTCGGCACGCACAACGCCAAGCAGGCGGTGCTGGCGTTCAATGGCGACGTGTACGAGGGCTTCAACGCGAAGACGCTTTCGTCGGCGGATCTGGACTATGCGCAGAATCACGTGCGCGTGTTGTCCGGCCTGTATGGTTTGCTGCGTCCACTCGATCTGCTGCAGCCTTACCGGCTCGAAATGGGTACGCGTTTCGCCAACCCGCGCGGCAAGGATCTGTACGCGTTCTGGGGCGAGCGCATCACGCAGGCGTTGAATGCGCAATTGAAGAAGAACGCCGCGGCATCGCGCGTGCTGGTGAACTGCGCATCGGGCGAGTACTTCAAGTCGGTCAAGCCGAAGCTGCTCGAAGCGCCGATCATCACGCCTGTTTTCGAGGACTGGAAGGGCGGCCGCTACAAGATCATCAGCTTTCATGCAAAGCGCGCGCGCGGCTTGATGGCGCGCTATGCCGTGGAAAACCGCCTCGACAGGCCTGAGCAACTGAAGGACTTCGACGCCGACGGCTATGCGTTCGACGCTGATGCCTCGAACGATTCCACTTACGTATTCCGCCGCCGCGTCGCTGAATAAGCGTTGCGCCGCGCATAGAAGCAGGGAAGAACATCATGACGTTATCGATTACAAGTAACTTCGACGCGGGTGCGATCGAAGTGCTGTCCTGCGAAGACGCGGGCAATATCCGTTTGCGCGTGCGGCCGGACAGCCATGCCGAGTTCGCGCAGTGGTTTTATTTCGGTTTGTCGGGCGCGGCGGGCGAGCGCTGCGTGATGACCTTCGAGAATGCGGCCACGTGTGCCTTCGCCGAAGGCTGGCGCGACTATCAGGCGGTGGCGAGCTATGACCGCGTGAACTGGTTTCGCGTGCCCACGTCCTACGACGGCCGTGTGCTGACGATCGATCACACGCCGGATTTCGACCGTATTTACTACGCGTACTTCGAGCCGTACAGCGAGGAGCGTCATTCGGAGTTTCTCGGGGCGGTGCAGCAGATGCCGCAGGCCACGCTCACCGAGTTGGGCACGACCGTCGAAGGCCGGCCCATGTCGCTGCTCACGCTTGGCACGCCGCAAAGCGGCGACACGCCCAAGAAAAAAATCTGGCTGATCGCGCGCCAGCACCCCGGCGAGACGATGGCCGAATGGTTTATCGAAGGTCTCGTGAAGCGGCTCGCGGGTTGGGGCGATTGGGCGGGCGACCCGGTTGCGCGCAAGCTCTACGATCACGCCGTCTTCTACATCGTGCCGAACATGAATCCGGACGGCAGCGTGCACGGCAATCTGCGCACCAATGCGGCCGGAGCGAATCTGAATCGCGAGTGGATGGAGCCGGATGCCACGCGCAGTCCTGAGGTGCTGGTGGTGCGCGACGCGATTCATGCCACCGGTTGCGATCTGTTCTTCGATATTCACGGCGACGAGGCGCTGCCTTACGTGTTCGTGGCCGGCTCCGAAATGCTGCCGGGCTTTACCGAACGGCAAGGGCAGGAGCAGAAAGCGTTCATTGAAGCGTTCAAGCAGGCGAGCCCTGATTTTCAGGACAAGTACGGCTACGCCGCGAGCAAGTATCGCGAGGACGCACTGAAGCTGGCGTCGAAGTACATCGGCAACGAATTCGGTTGTCTGTCGCTCACCCTGGAGATGCCATTCAAGGACAACGCCAATCTTCCCGACGAACGGGTGGGTTGGAACGGCGAGCGTAGCGCGTCGCTCGGCGCTGCGATGCTGCAGGCGATCTTGCGGCACGTGGAAACATTTGCCTGAACATCGCCGCGCATAAAAAACAAGGCACACACTTCACGGTGTGTGCCTTGTTTTCATTGGGGCGCTTGTTTTGACCTGTGGCGCCGGCGGCCCGATGCCGCAAGCGTGACCCGTTATTGAGTCTTTTTCTTCGCCGGTGTCTTCTTCGCGGTTGCTTTGTTCGAACTCGTTCGCGACGATTTGCCCGAGCTCGGTTTGGAAGACTTCGTGGTCGCCTTCTTCGTCGTTTTGCCGCTCGCCGAGTGCTTGCCTTTGGCGCTTTTATGCTTGCTCGACGACGCTTGCGACCCCGATGGTTCAGCGCTGCGTGCACGGGTCGGCGGCACCGGATCGTTCCAGCTGAACGCCAGCATCTGCGCGCCGACATAGCCGCAGCGGAACTTCAGATCGGCAGGATCGCCGCCGCCACTCTGGCGGATGCCGAGCCCTTCGACGGTGACGATGTTATCTACCTTGACGCGCTGCTTGCCCTCGTCGAACGAATCGTTCCATGGCGTGACCGACGCGTGCGCGCTGTCGAACGAACTAGGTGGAAATTCGACATGGTCGAAGGCGGTCGACGTGCTGGCGACAAAGTTGCCATGCGCCGCGCAGTCCGCAACCAGCGGGTCCGCGTGCATATCATTGACAAATTTGTTGACGAGATCGTTGTGCTGCTCGAGTTGATCGGCGAATGCGGGAGCAGAGCATATGAGCGAGAGACTCGCCGCACATGTTGCCAACCGGCCGACCAACCGCAGCAATCGGCGCGGTACGTTGGTGCGATCCATCTAGTTCGTTAGGCGCTAATGAGATGAGGCACGTAAGATGCCCGGCGAGAGGGTGGAGTTCAATCCTGACACAAATATTTTGTCCTGTTGATGGCGTGTCCGCTGGCGGCTCGATGTTGTCGAGTCGCCAATTGCCGCAAGTACGCGTTCGGTGCCCGCGCAAGTGTCAGGTGCGCGGGCCGCCTAGCCGGTATCGCCGCACATCATAAGTGGTGACCCACGCAGGGCGGTAGACCGCGATCAATGCCGTCGACATGCCAGTGAACCAGGATTCCCCGATGGCAAGTAGAAACACGCTGAACGCGTAGCCCGCAGGCACTACGGTCATCGAACCGTCGGCGAGCGCGATATGAATGCCGAGGGCGGCGGCGGCCGTGAGCGACACGGCGATGGCAGGCGAGACAAAACCCTGGCCGAGGATGAACATGAAGAGATTGCGTGGCAGCCACGCGATGCTGATGCGCTGGAGCAAAGTGGAAATGCCGACCGGCAGTGCACCGTAGACGAGGAAAGTTAGCGCGATGCCCTGCCACGGGGCATCGAAGATGACGGCGGCAAGACCGGTGACCACCGCCATGGCGATCAGCGCCAACGCCCAGTCGAACAACGTGACGACTAGCGTGGCGCCGAGCAGATGCATGACGGTGCCGTCGTCGAGCCATGCATTACTTGCCCACAGCACCGACACTGCGACGATGATCGCAAGCCAGACATGCTGCAGTGTGCCGTCCTGAAGTCGTTTGAAAGGATTTTTCCACAGCGCGAGCGCGACCACTATCGCAGTGGCGATCCAGCCACCGACAGCGACCCAGAACGGAAGCGGTGTGTAGAGGAAACCCATGAGTCTCATATTACTCGTTGGACGAGAAAAGGTGTGAGCGGATTCCATGCCAGCGCGCGCAAACGCTGCCGGAAAGTGCTCGCCCGGATTCTGTTGCGCGCGCCGGCTGCGCTCATGCAGGACCTTGTGCGAGCGGGTCCGGTGCCGCTCCGGCGGGCGCCGCGTCGCCATATGGCGCGCCTGGTTCGGCCGCCATGGGCAACAAGGCGGCCGTGTCGTTAGCCGGCAACGGATATTGGAAGCGGCGCCGCGCGCGGCGCCGCAACGGCACCACGCCGGGTTGCCCCATGATCGGGCGCAGCAGGCCATCGCCGCCATTGCGCAGCACTTGCAAATGGTTCGACAGCCAGCCGTTGTAGAGCGCGACCGCGGCGGCGCGATTCGGCGCACCGAGCTGCTGGAATATGCTGGTCAGATGGATCTTGACGGTGCCTTCGCTGATGCCGAGCGTGCGAGCGATCATCTTGTTGGTGCTGCCCATGTGGACACAGCGCATGATCTGCTGCTGACGGGGCGACAGTACGTTGGCCAGTCTGGTGCGGCGCGGCGGTGGGCTCTTCTCGTCGAACGGCCGGATCGCGGTGTCGGGCGGCAGCGGAGGATCGAGCGCCAGCGCGCCGGGCGGCACGTAGTGACCGCCCAGCAGCACCATTTCAAACGCGCGCACGATCAGACAAGGATCGGTGTCGCGCGGCACGACGCCGAGCACGCCTTCGTCCATCAGTTCTCGCACGGCGACCGGCGAGATCTGATCGGTGAGCACGGCAATGCGCAGATCGGGGTAATGGCTGAGCAGATGGCGAATGTCGGCGATCGACATCCAGTCCTGCCAATCGATCAGGAGCAGGTCGGGCCGCTGACGCTTGAGCGTGCGTTCGACCTGACGCCAGTCTTGTGCCTCGTTGAAACGCGCCAGCCGGTCGATTTGCCGCAGCAGCGCTTTGAGCCCATCACGTCGTTCCGCGTCTGAGTTGAGTATCGAGAATCGCATGCATGTCTCCAGATGAGTCGGGCGAAGTGGCGCGATGCGCGCGCGCGGCACGTGAGGAGCCGGATGCGTTCGCGATGCGTCGCCGTTCCTATGATGACAAATTCCCTTCAACTTGGCGGCCTGTCCAAAAGGCATAAGAGGAATGACGTAAAAATGAACCGGCAAAAAAAAGCCCCGCGCGTGGCGGGGCTTCTTTATGTCGACTTCGACGCGCGAGCGTGCCGGCGAGGATGGTCAATGGAAGTGCGGCTGCGCAGGTTCTGCGTCTTCCGGCATTTCGGCGTGGACGATTTCGCCGAGCGGATCGGCATACAGCGGCACGCCGCAGTCGTCGCAGTATTCCGGCTCGAAGCGGCCGGCGTGGCGGCGCACTTCTGTCACGCCGGTCTCCTTGAGCAATGCGACGATTTCTTCGAGCGGATCGTCCGAGGCGGGGGTTTCCTGCGGTTCCTCGTCGATGCCGGGTTCGCCGTTCTCACGGCCGTACAGCGGCCACACGACGCCGTAGATCACGTCGTTGCTGCCGCGGCGCGTGAAGCCGACGCGGTATTCGTCGATGCGGCGTTCGCCGAAGCCCGCGACGACCGCGCGCAACTCCTGCGGCGCCGCGCCGATCGTGTCGAACAGATAACGCACGGCGGTGCGCACCGTGTGAGGGCGCACGCGTTCGTCGGCGTCGCGGCAGGCCGAGTAATAGGCATCCGGCAGCAGGCACTCGAATTCGCAGCCCGGCAGCACCAGCGACAAGTTGGCGCCGCCTTGCGTGGCCCATTGCTCGAGGCATTGCCCGCGCTCGATCCGGCTGCCGTGTTCTTCTTCCTGCCAGCGGAACGTCGGCTCGCCGACCGGCGCCGCGACTACGGCCAGCAGGAAGCGCGGGTCGGCCAGAATCGGCGAAGTCTCCGGCAACTCGCCGAAATTCAGCTTGACGTTGCCGCCGGCCATGGCCGCCTGTGTGAGTTGCTGGGCAATGCGCCAGGTTTCGACGTGATGACGCGGCAGTTGATCGATGCTGTATAGGAACGGCGCCATGGCGACCCGCGTGTTGGCCGCGAGCACGTGCGCCTGCAGGTGCGCGCGCAGAGCGTCGGCGGCGTCGGTCTTGAGCGGACCGGACGGAATCATGTAGCGCGTCCAGGCGAGTACGGGTGCGGCGATCAGCAGCGCCTCGTACGGCACGCCTTCGTGTTCGACGATGAAAGACTCGCTATGGGTTTCCGCCATATCGGCGAGCGCGCCGTAGGCATCGGGATGATTTTGCTGCAGATGATCGAGCGCGGCGTCCAGCGTAGTCTGGTTGGCGTTGCGGACGATCTTGGCCAGCAGCGCATCGAGTTTCGCTTCCCAGAAGCGGTCCTCGGTGCGGCTGCCCGACGCGAAAAGCGCGAGCGAGAGACCGACAAGCTTGTCGGCATCGGGGGGGAGACGTTTGGCGATTCGCGAGCGCATAAATCCGGAAATTGGGGTGCACAGAACCTTATATTCTAGTCTTTTCTATGCCGCCATATTGTTTGGCCGGCAATGCCGGATGAATTAGGACGTTTCTACACGAAAAATCAGCGCTGTTTAGCGTGCGTGTGGAGTCGTTGCGGGGCGACCTGGCTCGATGATATAAGACGCCCCCAGGCGCATGAGTCGCTTCTATACTGACCGCTTTCAGCGGGCGCCCGACAAGCTTATGTCCGCTCGTCACTGGGGTTTGGCGCAACAGGAGATTCATTGTGAAATCGGACCAACTGATCGAACGCCTTGCCGCAGTGTTCGCGCTGATTATTCTGGTGGGCGGCTCGCTGCTGGTGCTGGCGCCTTTCACGACCGCGCTGCTGTGGGGCGCCATTCTCAGCTATAGCTCGTGGGGCTTGTACCGGCGGCTGACCGCGGCCATGGGCGGCCGACGCAAAGGGGCCGCCACCTTGATCGTGTTGATCATTCTGATTGTGGTGCTCGGACCGTTCGTCTATGCGGGCTTCGCCTTTGGGGCGCACGTGCACGAAATCGTCGCACTGGTTCAACGGCTCTTCGAGGCCGGCTTGCCGGATTTGCCACCGTGGGTTGCCCGGATTCCGCTGGTGGGTTCCAGCATCGATGCATTCTGGGAGCGTCTCACGAGCAGCAATTCGGAACTGATCGCGCAATTGCGTACGCTCGCGGCGCCGGCCGGCAAGTGGATTCTGGCGGCTGCGATTGCTGTTACGCATGGTCTCGGGTTGCTGGCGTTAAGCATCGTGCTCGCTTTCTTCTTTTATACGGGGGCGAGGGCGCAGCGGCCTGGCTGAATGCGGGCATGCGGCGTATTGCCGGCGAGCGCGCCGATTATCTGCTGGCGCTGGCTGGCAGCACGGTGAAGGGCGTGGTCTACGGGATTCTCGGCACGGCGCTCGTGCAAGGGATTCTGGCTGGGTTCGGATGCTGGATCGCCGGCGTGCCGGCGCCGGCGCTGCTTGGGCTGGCGACATTCTTTCTGTCGGTGATACCGGGCGGCCCGGTTGTCGTGTGGTTGCCCGCTGCAATCTGGCTGTACCACGGCGGCGCGACAGGATGGGCTATCTTTCTGGTCGTGTGGGGCGTGCTGGTCGTCGGCATGTCAGACAACGTCATCAAGCCGATCCTGATCGGCAAGAATAGCGACATGCCTCTGATCCTAGTGATGCTGGGTATCTTGGGCGGCGCGTTTGCTTTCGGCTTCCTCGGTGTTTTCATTGGACCGACTTTGCTGGCGGTCGCCTATACCGTGCTCCACGACTGGACGATCGGTGCGCCGGCTGCGCGCGCCTTGGCACCCGATGCGGAAGCGCCCGTCGTCGACGAGCCGGGGCCGGTAAAAAAGCTGCCTTGAATAAATTCCAT
>NZ_JARESS010000159.1:0-1957 GCF_046027915.1 Paraburkholderia sp. RL17-347-BIC-D | reverse complement strand
CAAAGAGGCGTTCATCCCACACCACGGGTTGCGGCTCGGTCACAACAATCCGCGTCGCGTCGGGGTGTGCGGGATTGACCAGCACGTTGAACTCTGCACGGACGACGACGGAAGGTACCATCAGGAGCGCGGTACGCGACTCGGTCAGCCAGGCGTCGCCGAACTCCCTTGCCGCCTGCAGTGCTGGCGCATCCCATCCCCCTGGCAACGATTCGGCCGAATGGACTTCGACGCGAATATCGTCGGGAACCGCTGCTTCAACCCATCCGTGTGTCTTCGGTACCTTGCCGATGCGTGCATGAACAAGAACCTCGAGCATCGCACCGGCGAAGGTCGACGCGGCGTAGATGACCGGTCGCCCCGGGCTATTGAAGCGGCCGCCCACCAGCATCGCGCCGGTGCCGCTCCAGACCGTATGTCGAGTGTCGGCGATTCGAAACAACTTCACGCCGGCAACCCATAAAACAGTTTCCAGAGCAGCTCTTCGACCCGGCGCGCGCCGAGCTCGGTCAGCGCAACATCGAGTGGCGCCCGCCCCTCGAGCTCCGGGTGCGGCGTCGACAGGAATTCCCGCGCGTCCTCTTCGTCGTTCCAGACGTAGGCCGTCGTCGCGACGATCCTGGCCAGCCGCTCAGTCTTTTCCGATTCGTCTGGCGTCAGCCGATCGCGACGCCGCTTATAAGTCGCTTCGGGGATGATGCGGGCAAGTAGCGCACGCCGGGCGTCAGCGCCCTGCGTCGCATGTTCGACGCCCGCGCGCAGCGCGGACTTGGGCAGTCCGTCGCGGACAAGTGCTTCGAGTTCCGCGAGCGTGTGCGGGACCTGCCGCAGTTCCATGACTGCGGCCACTGCCTCAGGCGTAATCAGTGACATGAGACTCCCGACTAAAGTATCAGTTGATACCCAATTATAGCGCAATTGATACTGTCCGCAAACCCATCTTCAACTAGCAGGCGCCAGCGGGGAGACTGCCGAGACGGCTTCCTCGACATCGTCCATGCCTGCGAGAATCACCCACATAGCATGACGGCCCGTTACGGCCTACAGAAATCTTTCATGCACGAACTGCTCAAGCAATTAAGCATCCGCTCGCGACGGGATGTCGCACCGGGCATACGGGTAAATCATTTATAGTGCACTGCACAAGCCCGTGTGATCGGTAGATGCGACCTGATGGTTGTGTTATAGTGCACTGCACAAACTCTGTCCGATCAGCAAGCGCGATCCGACGATCGCGTCCGGCGTTGCCCGGTTGCCGACCGGGATGCCGCTGAAGTTGAGTCGACACGCCTGTCAGCTACGTTCAGTTTCTGTCTACATCATCAAAATGAGGTCCCTGTGAAATACCTTACCCGCATCGCCGCGTCTGGAGCACTTCTGGTCGTCGCTCTCGGTATCGTCACCTTCGCCCAGATCAAGTTCGCGCCGCAATCCGCAGACAACAACCCGGTCGCACGGATCGTTCTGAACGTCGAATCGCAACTGAACGGTTGAGCGATTCCACCGCCGTATATAGCTCGCGCCCCGCAGGCAAAGAAAAACCCGCCAGGCTCCGAAGAGAACTGGCGGGTTTGAGCTACTGATTTCGGATTCACATACCAGGCGATGGTAACGGAGTTGACGCCTGCTCAGGCTCCTCCAGCGACCAGCCAGCCTCCATGTCCACGGCATCCAACACCTTGGCAGGTCACCAATCGTCAATTCGAGACGCTTCCTCGTGGCCTCGTGAGACAGGCAATCTTTCCCCTTCGACGTTTCGATTATCAGAAACTTGAAGAGCGTGTCGCCACACTGATCCAGCGCAAGCCAGCCCTCCCCGCCCTGCGCAAGTTGTCACCGCGCAACCTGAAGGCATGGGCGAATCCAGAATTTGTGCAGCAACCTCCTGCACAAATTGAAGCCTCTTCGGCCTGGTAAACATAGGATTGCGAATTAAACGCCGATCACTTTAATTATG
>NZ_JARESS010000158.1:0-1967 GCF_046027915.1 Paraburkholderia sp. RL17-347-BIC-D | reverse complement strand
CGCGAAGCCGCCCTCGATTACCACGAGTTCCCCACCCCGGGGAAGATCGCGATCGCCCCGACCAAGCAGATGATCAACCAGCGCGACCTCGCGCTGGCGTATTCGCCTGGCGTCGCGTTCGCGTGCGAGGAAATCGTCGAGAACCCGTTGAACGCCGCGCGCTTCACCGCGCGCAGCAACCTGGTCGGCGTCGTCACGAACGGCACCGCGGTGCTGGGTCTGGGCAACATCGGCCCGCTCGCCTCGAAGCCGGTCATGGAAGGCAAGGCCGTGCTGTTCAAGAAGTTCGCCGGCATCGACGTGTTCGATATCGAGCTGAACGAGTCCGACCCGCACAAGCTGGTGGATGTGATCGCGGCGCTGGAGCCGACCTTCGGCGGCATCAACCTCGAGGACATCAAGGCGCCGGACTGCTTCATCGTCGAACGCGAATGCCGCAAGCGCATGAAGATTCCGGTCTTCCACGACGACCAGCACGGCACGGCGATCGTCGTCGCGGCGGCCATCACCAATGGTCTGAAGGTGGTCGGCAAGGACATCAAGGAGGTCAAGCTGGTGTCCTCGGGCGCGGGCGCCGCGGCGCTGGCCTGTCTGGACCTGCTGGTCGACATCGGCCTGCCGCTCGAGAACATCACCGTCACCGATCTGGCCGGCGTGGTCTACAAGGGCCGCGTCGAACTGATGGACCCGGACAAGGAGCGCTTCGCGCGTGAAACCGATGCCCGCACGCTGGCCGAAGCCATCGGCGGCGCGGACGTTTTCCTGGGGCTGTCGGCGGGCGGCGTGCTCAAGCAGGACATGGTCAGGCAGATGGCGGACAAGCCGCTGATTCTGGCGCTGGCCAATCCGACGCCGGAAATCCTGCCGGAACTGGCGCTGGAAGTGCGTCCGGACGCCGTGCTGTGCACGGGGCGCACCGACTACCCGAACCAGGTGAACAACGTGCTGGTGTTCCCGTTCCTGTTCCGCGGCGCGCTGGATGCGGGCGCGACGACGGTGACGCGGGAAATGGAAATTGCCGCGGTCAACGCGATCGCCGAACTCGCGCGCCAGGAGCAGAGCGATATCGTCGCGACGGCGTATGGCATTCAGGACCTCTCGTTCGGCCCGGAATACCTGATTCCGAAGCCGTTCGATCCGCGCCTGATCGTCAAGGTCGCGCCGGCCGTGGCGAAGGCCGCGATGGATTCGGGCGTCGCCGAGCGTCCGATCGAGGACATGGAAGCCTACGAACAGCATCTGCAGCAGTTCGTGTATCACAGCGGCACGACCATGAAGCCGATCTTCCAGCTCGCGCGCGGCGTCGAGCCGGAGAAGAAGCGGATCGTGTTCGCGGAAGGCGAAGAAGAGCGCGTGCTGCGCGCGATGCAGATCATCGTCGACGAGAAGCTCGCCAGGCCGATCCTGATCGGCCGGCCGGCGGTGATCGAGCAGCGCATTGCGCGCTACGGCCTGCGTCTGGTCGCGGGGCAGGACTACACGGTCGTGAACACCGACCACGACGAGCGCTATCGCGATTTCTGGCAGGAATATCACAAGATGATGTCGCGCAAGGGCATCAGCGCGCAGATGGCGAAGCTCGAAATGCGTCGCCGCACCACGCTGATCGGCGCGATGCTGGTGGAAAAGGGCGAAGCGGACGGCATGATCTGCGGCACGGTGTCGACCACGCATCGCCACCTGCACTTCATCGATCAGGTGATCGGCAAGAAGGAAGGCGCGAAGGTCTACGCGGCGATGAATGCGCTGGTGCTGCCGAACCGGCAGATTTTCCTGGTGGATACGCACGTGAACGTCGATCCGACGCCGGAGCAACTGGCGGAAATCACGATCATGGCGGCTGAGGAAGTGCGCCGTTTCGGTATCGAGCCGAAGATCGCGCTGCTGTCGCATTCGAACTTCGGCACGAGCAACGCGCCGACCGCGCAGAAGATGCGCGACACGCTGGCGATCCTGCGCGAACGCGC
>NZ_JARESS010000157.1:0-2017 GCF_046027915.1 Paraburkholderia sp. RL17-347-BIC-D | reverse complement strand
CCCAGCCCCTTACCACGCGTGTTGTTGAGGGGCTTGCTAGGCGGGGCTGATTCAAGGGCAGGGAGTCAAATCCCTGCCCTTTTTTATACAAACCGAGGTGTTTGTTTAAGAAAAGTACAGAATTTCCTGCGGGTCGACCGGGTGGGTAGCCAGTCCCAAGCGCATAGCAGGGGTTTTCTTGTCTTTTCCAATAACGCAATAATTAAAATAAACGCGGCAAATCTCGAGTTCTCGAGCCAAATATGTCGGATTATAAGCAGCATACCCATACCACATAGCCCGATTTCTTCTGACGCTGACTACGGGCCGTTCCGCCTTAGTCAATCGACGCCTCGTAATCATAAAAAACCGGTCAACAGCGTGTAATGAAGCCTTCAGCATCAAACGCGCTTCGTGGTTTTCGTCATAATCGCCCAAATTGGTTTGCCAACTGACCTGCTTTCTAGGCTCAGAAGCGATTGGCATGGGGTGCGTTACCCACTTGTCACCCCAGCGCCCAATCGGTGTGGCTGCCTTGATATTTTGCTTCATCATCTCGACCTGTGCGGAATATTCGTCTGTGATTCTGTTTTCCGCCATAAATAAAATCAGCTTCCGTTTTGCTTCGACCACTGCATACTGTTTCTGATATGCCGTCGCATCCTTCGCAACCTTTACAAAAAAGCCGTCCGCCGTGCGCTCCTTAATCCGGTCGCGATAGGCCGACATAAATGCCGCACGAAATCCTGAATCCTGGTCCATGAATACGCGGACCTTCGGGGCATTTTTTAACAATCGCGCCATCAGTTGAAAGTGAGCGTACATCGTATATGTTTCGCGAATTTGCATGCCGCTTTTTGGCAGCTGAAGTTCCTTGTTTTTAAAATCTGATTCCTCTATATCAGCCCGGGCTTCAGCGTCCGTATATTCTGACGAAATGTCATTCAATAACGAATCTTGAAACGTGGGTGGTGGTGCGACAAACGACGCTACGACGCGGTGCTGGGCGTCCGTGAGAGCCTCCAGATAATCCCGGGCTAGCCACAGCCGCGCATATCGGCGGAAGGGGGCCGTTAGATGTGCATCTCCGGCCTCCGCCGCCGCCTCTTCAATCTCGCTGCCTATTGCATCAGGGTCGAAATTGAGATTCATACCGAAAACATATCCAGTCTTTAAATCAGCGGTAGCAATTGCATTTAGCTGAACAGCCCGTCGGTCCTCTCGTTTCAACCAGTTAATCAGATAGTATTGTCGGTCTACTGCAACATACATCTTTGGGAGAACAAAATCAGGTTTCAGGAGCTTCGCCTCCTGGTGTCCCGAATAGAGTCGGCATTGACGGTCAATGAACTCGAGTTTGTCGTATACTGCCTTGGGAGACAACGTGGTTGTTTCCGCTATGCGCGACAGAGGCACTCGATTCACAATCAGAATGAATACGTCGCGATTTTTCTCCGAACGCCGCTGACCTAAAATCGGATTTTGCTTTCCGATGAATGTCTTTTTGCATTCGAGGCAGCGATATCGTTGCGTTCCCGCAGGCGTCTTCCCGAACGAGATATATTGCCCGCCTGATTTGGAAAGGGGAATGCCAAACATCGCGCATCCCTCGGTTTTGCATGAAGGGTCGACAACTGGCCGATAGATATGATTTCCAAGGCGTGCATATTCTTCAGCAACGGCTTGATTGCTGCGAATTGGCGACTTTTCGTTGCAAAATGCGCATTTGATTGAGGGCGTGTCGCGATTGCTGGTCCCGACGAGATAATCTCCGAGAACAGCACCAGTTCCGCTACGACGATACGGTCTATTAGCGTTGGCCGGATAGCCGAAGTTCGCACACTGCGGTGATTTACAGTGATTGACTTGGATTCCATCGAATTCTAGGGGAATCCGGGGGCCTTTAGAGGGCGGCGGCGATTCAGGCTCGTCCTCATTCAAAATTTTTTCCGACATGATGATGCCCCGCAAGTCCTTGACCTACGGGGCATCATAGAGAATCAACTACTCAAAAACAACACGCCAAGTAAGGGGCTGG
>NZ_JARESS010000156.1:0-2048 GCF_046027915.1 Paraburkholderia sp. RL17-347-BIC-D | reverse complement strand
TCGCTGGGTTCTGAGATAGGCATAATGCCTACAAAGGAAACCGAAGATGACGAAGAGAACCCGGCGCACGCACTCAGCGGCGTTCAAGGCGAAGGTGGCACTGGCAGCAGTACGAGGCGAGCGCACGCTGGCAGAATTGGCACAGCAGTTTGAGGTTCATCCGAACCAGATCACGGAATGGAAGCGGCAGTTGCAAGAACGCGCCGCCGATGTGTTCGGCGCGGCGGGCGTGCCCGTCAATGAGCCGCCGGTGGATCTGAAGACGCTTCACGCAAAGATCGGCCAATTGGCGCTGGAGAATGATTTTTCATATGGCCTCTTTTTGCAAGCAGGACGAGCGCCGACCTCGCTGTCGCGATCTTGAATGCCAACGTGTCCAACCTGATTGGTAACGCGGCAGACGGGCTGTTTATCGACGATGGATCAAGCTCATATCCGCGGGCTGGTTACCGCATTTCATCTTTCCGTCACGGGGCTGCCTCGCTCTTGACCACGGAGATCACGCAGTCGCGTGCTCACAAAAAAATCTCGAGGGTTCCCCACATCGCGCCCGATGCCGCGTTACCGATCAGGTGGAGGTCACAAGTTTTGCGATAGCGGCTCCTATCGAATCGCCAGACAAGGTTTACCGGAGTGCTTGGGCTGGCTGCAGTCGCGTTGCGATATCCCAGATAAATCCACATAGTTCACGCGCGATTGCGGCACACGTCTTGTTTTGATGAAGACCTCGTGCGCGAAGCCGCCGAAATCTGTGGCAGAGCCGAACCTGCGCTTTCCAGGCGATGTCGATGATATGTCGAGGTTGTCCTTCCAGCCGAGGCTGGAGCGATTCACCGATTCTTGCCGGCAATCGATAATTCCAGGCTGCCTCGACAAGTATCCTGCGCACGTGCGTGTTGCCCGTCTTCGTCAGAACGCCGCGTTGCTTTGAGTTCCCGCTGGAGTGTTCCGACGGCACAAGTCCCAGGTAGCTCATGAATTCGCGTGGATGCGGGAAGCGGCGCAAGTCGCCAAGTTCAGCGACAATAGTCAGTGCGGAGACGAAGTCAATGCTACGAAGGGTCATCAGGCCTTTGACCGTTGGCAACCAACGCCAGGTTTCGGCGTGAGCGCGCAGCGACTGTGTGAGCCGCTCGACGAGTTCGGTGGCAAACCTCACCGCCATTCTGTACTCGGTGAAAACGATATGCTGGGCGGAATCCTCGAACCTGATCTTGGAGAGAAAGAGCTCATGCTTCGGTCCCCAGCGCGTGCCGGTATAAGCATGACCATGGCGAAGCAGGAAGGATTTGAGCCTCTGACGCACTCGGCGCTGATCGCTCACTGCATCCTCGCGGGCGCGAACTAGGTCGCGAATGGCTTCATCCTGAGGTTCGGGAACAGTGACTGGCACAAGTTCGCCCGCCCGATGCAGTCTCGCTAACAGTAGTGCGTCACGACGGTCGGTCTTGATTCTGTCAGCCGGCCGGCGAGCGACCCGCGATGGCGCAACTACTTCACAGTGATAACCCTGCTCGCGCAGTGCCCGGACTAACCCATACCCGCAGGGCCCTGCTTCATGGCAAACGCTGATCTCCGATGGTGCACCAAGCTTCGAAAGTGATTTGGTTAACGAAATGACGCTGTAGCGGGTCGTTCCGACGAACTGAGGGTCGTCCCGCGAATGCGCCTTGGCGAATGCGATTGCAATCGACTCTTTGTGTACGTCAAGTCCAACGTAAAGCTTGACCTTGTCCATGACCGTCTCCGCCGTTCAGTGAAGGTCATCCGATTATCGGATGAACGCCTACATCGCGTTTCCCTGAAGGCCATCATGTCTTGTCCGGCGCGCTCGGCAAGGCAGGCTTGCTGAGCGCAAAGAAATGATTGATCGTGCCCACCCCTTGCCGGTTGTCCGGCAGGTCAAGCTGGTTGGCATCAGCCGATCCAGTGCGTACTACGCGCCGAGCCCGGTCAGTGCCGCAGATCTGGCGCTCATGCGCCGGATCGACGAATTGCACCTGGAGCATCCATTTGCCGGCGCGCGCATGTTAATGCGCTTGCTCAAG
>NZ_JARESS010000155.1:0-2221 GCF_046027915.1 Paraburkholderia sp. RL17-347-BIC-D | reverse complement strand
GATTACCCGGCTAAATTTGTCGGAACAAAGCTTAGAACGCAAGGGACACTTCCTTGCCTGAATAGATGAAGACAGGAGACAGTGTGATGTCCACCGCACAAAATAGCCCCATACAACTCGAAGTTGCTCGTTCGGATCTGAAGGGGAACAGGCAGCCGAATATGCGGTTTTTACAGAACGTCTGGTACTTTGCAGCGTGGTCTGCGGACGTCGTGCAGGAGCCTCTGGAACGGCTCATCATCGAACAATCGGTCGTTTTGTTCCGTACCTCCGAGGGCGAGGTAGCGGCTCTGCGAAATGTGTGCCCGCACCGCTTTACTCCGCTTAGCATGGGCAAAGTGGTTGGCGACACCATCGAATGCCTCTATCACGGTCTGCGATTCGCCCCTTCGGGGCAATGTGTTCACAATCCTCACAGTGAGACTATTCCCAAGGCGGCCTGTGTCAGGCGTTACCCGGTGGCGGAGCGCGACGGGATCGTCTGGATCTGGATGGGTGCAGCCGAACTCGCGGATGAATCCACCATTGTCCGTTACCCGGAATTAAATCAACCTGACGTATTTACGTATACCTGCGGGCAGACGATGGAGATGCCCTTAAGTTATGAGTTGATGACGGACAACCTGATGGATCTCAGTCACGTTGCCTTTACGCACAAGACTACGCTGGGTTCTGAGGGGCTCGTCCCAGGTCAGACCGAAGTGCGTGAGGAAGGCAACTCGATATGGAGCATGCGGATGGCGCCCAATACAACGCCAGCGCCATCCTTTTCCATGTCAGGTGGGTGCTCGAAGGACGACCTGGTGGATTACTGGCTGGACATCCGTTGGGATGCGCCAGCGAACTTCTATCTGACATCCGGGCATGCACCGGCCGGACAGGGACGTTATCACGGCGCCCAGATCGATTCCCTGCAGGTCGTGACGCCGTCGAGCGCCACCCAGTGTTACTACTTTTTCATACATTTTCGCAACTATCGTCGCGACGACGATGCCATGACGCAGGAGCTGGCAAAGTTTATCCGTCAGGCGTTTGCGACGGAGGATGAGCCAATGATCGCGAGCGTTCAGAGGAATATGGGTGGTCGCTCGCTGGAAGAAATGAAACCGGTGCTGCTGACGTGCGACGCAGGCCCAATGCGGGTGCGAAGGATGCGCGAACGGCTCCTGGATCTCGAGGCGAATGGCGGGAAGCTGGCGGAGCGTCGTGAATGAACGAGTCGTGGTTTGAGGTAGAGGTTGCGGTCAAGGAGCTCGAGGCGGATGGTGTTGTCCGTCTTGAGCTGGTGGACAGCAAGGGCGGGGAGCTCCCCGGGTTCACCGCTGGCGCACACATCGATGTTGAAGTCACACCTGAGCTGACGAGGCAGTATTCGCTCTGCAACAGTCCGCGCGAGCGCCATCGCTACGTAATCGGCGTGCTCCGGGAGCCGTCATCACGCGGTGGCTCGCAAGCTGTGCACGACACCATTCAGGCCGGTCACACAATCCGGATCAGAGCGCCGCGGAACCACTTCGGGCTTGATCCCGCCGCAAGCCGCTACATCCTGTTCGCAGGCGGAATCGGGGTGACGCCGATACTGGCCATGGCCGAACACCTCATTGAGTCAGGAAAGCCCTTTGAGTTGCATTACTGCGTGCGCACGGTAGCTCGTGCCGCCTTTGTCCGGCGCATGGCGCAATCGTCATTTTCAGCCCATGTGCATCTTCATCTTGATGACGGGCCTGCTGAACAACGGCTTGAGATCGGGCCGGCGTTGGGAAGCTCGACCGACGACGCGCACGTGTACGTCTGTGGACCTGCGCCGTTCATTGGATATGTCCTGGAGAATGCGCGCGCACGGGGTTGGCCAGAAGCCCGGCTGCATCGGGAGTTCTTTGCTGCGTCACCCTCAAACGTCACCTCTGCAGAAGGATCCTTCGAAGTGCAGCTACGCAGCACGGGGCAGGTCCTGACGGTAGCTGCGGATCGAAGCATCGTAGAGGTTCTGGGCGAAGCCGGTGTCGCTGTGGAAGTCAGCTGCGAACAGGGGGTCTGCGGAACGTGTCTGACGCGGGTGTTGCAGGGTGAGCCCGATCATCGGGATGTGTTTTTGACGGATGCGGAACATCTTCGCAATGACTGCATGACGGTTTGTTGCTCCCGGTCGAAAAGCGCGAAACTTGTTCTCGACTTGTAGGCACTGGACCGGTACGCCATCGGGCGCATTGATCGATGGTCA
>NZ_JARESS010000154.1:0-2231 GCF_046027915.1 Paraburkholderia sp. RL17-347-BIC-D | reverse complement strand
ACCCAGCTGCTTGGCCCGCTCCAGCAACTCAAGCGGCAAGGTGACGTTGGTGGATTTACGCGGTCGAACTTCGAGGGCTTTGCCCATGTGCGGCTCCATGTAGCACACTATGTGCATTATGCTGCACATGATCGACGGATCGCAAGCGGATCGGCGGCCGATGGGGGCTACGCGGAACGCGTTAGGGCGCAGTCAGACGAGGTCCTTCCGGATCTCCTCAATATTTGGCTGAGCAGGTGGCTTTCGATGCACATTATGATTACAGAATGAAAGTGATCAGCATTTCGCAAAATACCTAATTAACCCGCCGACCCGACGTCTTGTCGATGACGCTCCGGCGTGCGAGACGCAAGCCTCTCAATAAGTTGGTAATATGTATCGCAAATGCATTACAGGAGGTTCGCCATGAAGACTGCAACGATCCCAGCGTTGCGTGTAGAGCCCGAGTTGCGACAGGCTGCAGAAGAAGTGTTGAACGAGAACGAGAGTCTTTCTTCGTTTATGGAGGCTTCGCTCCGCGAAAGTATTGCGAAGCGCCGGCTCCAGCGGGAGTTCGTTGCACGCGGTCTGGCCGCGCGCGACGAAGCGCGCAGAACAGGTGAGTATTTCGACGCTGACGATGTGCACGCCGAACTCGCGAGCCTGCTCGAGGTGGCCAGAACGGCAGGGCGAGGGCATTGACGTACCGTGTGCGCTATACCGCTGGAGCCCGTCGTGACCTGCTGCGGCTTTACAAATATTTGCTGGACCGGGATGTAGTGGCCGCGACACGCGCGCTGGAGGCGTTGCGAAAATGTGCCGAACTGCTCGAGGAATTCCCCTTCACGTGTAGGAAGGTGGATAAACACGATCCCTTTCTGCGCGAACTTATAGTGCCATTTGGCTCGGCAGGATATGTTGTTCTGTTCGAAGTTGACGACGCCAGTACGGTCATCATCCTCGCAGTCCGGCACCAGCGCGAGGATGACTATCACTAGGCAATCGTCTGTCGGCCAGATGCATTGCTCAACAACCAATCCCGAGCAGCGCGTAAGCGGCCAGTTCGATCGGACACGGCGAACGACGGATATCCTCGTCGGGCTCCGCCCAAAGGGTCGGGTAAGAATGAAATGAACGCGTCCCACCGCGCTCCGCTTACTTCGTGAGCGGGATCGGGCAGTCGAAGTATGGTTGCGCGATCAGGTTGTTCCTGCCGCGCAGGCACTCCGCGACAATCCCGGGCGAGCGCTGTCTGCCGATCAACTGCGCACTGAGCTCAAAAAATCCCGGGCGCGTCGCGGATGAATTGGAAGGTTCAGTTTGCCCCTGAAGCACTCGACCATTGCAGATACTCGAAGAACGGATCGCACAGGCTGGTGCTCCAATCACCGCGGAACGTTATGTCGATGCAATCGTAGACTTCTGTATGTCACTGCAGACGTTCGCTGCTCGCGGGGTCGCGCGCGAAGACCTGTTGCCGGGATTTAGAATTACGCACTTTCGCAAGCGCGATCATCGCTTGCTTGCTGGACGACGAAACTGTGTCTATCGTGGGCATCCTCTCTGGCGGCCAAGACTACGAGACTGCGCTTGGATCTAGAGAAGGAAAAGTCAGAGCGGAAATCTTGTAGACGTTACATACCCGCTCACTTGCGCCGGCTTGCCGGACACGGAATTTGTGCAACAACCTGCTGCACAATTGCCCGCGGTCCGTTCTCTCCAAGATCAAGGATGCAGAGCAACGAAGCCGTCGGCGAGACGCTTGAGCACGGCAGGCGCTGACGATGCAGATCGAGACAAATATTCGCGAGCGGGTAACTTGTCGCGGAATATGCGATGCGAGGCGACACCAAGCGAGCGGGCAAAGCGCAGTACGGTTGCCTTAAGAAGCGCCGGAATCACTGGAAGCGGAACTCTCGTCGATCGGCCTGATTGAAGAAGAGTAGCGCGATATTGCAGATTCACTCAGAATCTAGTTTGACATAAGATAAATTATCACCGTCAGTGGTGTCAGGGCTTTTTAGAAATGTCCGGTTCTGGCTCATTAGAAATGTCCGGTTCCCGGCTCCGGGCTGGCTGCGGTGGCGCATGCTGCGGCATCACAGCCAGCCCGGAGCCAGACCATGGACGGACGTGGATTCATCACGATCAGCATGCACGAGCTCGAGCGCGTGAAGATCATCGAGGCGGTCGTCCAGCATCGCCAGACGATCGTACTGGCGGCTGAACGGCTGCAGCTGTTTGAGCGTCAG
>NZ_JARESS010000153.1:0-2233 GCF_046027915.1 Paraburkholderia sp. RL17-347-BIC-D | reverse complement strand
GCGACGAGGCCGGTCGGGTTGTAGCCGATGCCCTGCGGAAACGCCGAGGCGCCCATCACGAACACGTTGTGCACGTCCCAGCTTTGCAGGTAACGGTTCAGCACGCTCGTCTTCGGATCGGTGCCCATCACCGCGCCGCCCACCAGGTGCGTGGTCTGATAGCGGCGCGAGTCGAAGTGCGCGCCGAATTCACGCGTATAGACGTTGATCGACTTCGGACCCATCTGCTGCGCGATCTTCTGCATCTGGCCGGTCACGTAGCGCGCCATCCTGATGTCGTTGTCCTTCCAGTCGAAGGTCATGCGCAACAGCGGCTGGCCGTACGAATCGCGGTAGGTCGGATCGAGGTCGAGGAACACGTCGCGGTACGACATGTTGCTGCCGTGCGCGTCCATCGAAATGGTGTGCGCGTAGTGGTCCTTCACCGACTTCTTCCAGTCGGCGCCCCAGTTCGGCGTGCCCGAGGGCGTGGCGATGCCGCTGACCGGCTTGGTGCCCGCCTGGTTCACCCACAGCGGCGAACCGCCGACGAAGCCGAGCGGGCCGTGATCGAAGTTATCGGCGTTGAAATCGTCGACCGCGACGCCGTTGCCGCCCGCGCCGATGAACGGATTGGTGAAGGTGTCCCTGTCGAAGAACGCAGTGATGGTCGAGAGGTTCTGGTACGCAAAATTGCGGCCGACCACGCCTTCGCCCGAGACCGGGTCATACGGCTTGCCGATGCCCGACAGCAGAAGCAGGTGGACGTTGTGATACTGGAACGCCGCGACGATCACCAGATCGGCCGGCTGGAACACTTCGTTGCCGGCCGGATCGACATACGTCACGCCCCTGGCGCGCTTTTTTGTGTCGTCGAGTTCGACGCGCAGCACGTGGCAGCGCGAGCGCAGTTCGAAGTCCGGCGACTGCTTGAGCGCCGGCAGAATGTTCAGGTTCGGCGAGGCCTTCGAATACATGTAGCACGCGTAGCCGCTGCAGAAGCCGCAGAAGTTGCACGGCCCCATCTGCACGCCGTACGGGTTCGTGTACGGACCCGATGTATTCGCCGAAGGCAGACGGTACGGATTCAGCCCGAGTTCGCGCGCGGCCTTGCCGAAACGCTCCGCCGAATATGTGTTCAGTTGCGCGGCGAGCGGAAAGTTGTCGCTGCGCGGCGCTTCGAACACGTTGCCGTCGCCGACCACCTTGCCGTTGACCTTGTACGCCTGGCCCGAGGTGCCGAACACCTTCTCGGCGAAGTCGAAGTACGGTTCGAGTTCTTCGTAGCTGACGCCGTAATCCTGGATCGTCATGCCTTCGGGAATGAAGCGCCTGCCGTAGCGTTCCTCGTAGTGACTCTTCAGGCGCAGCTCTTCCGGCGTGATGCGGAAGTGCACGCCCGACCAGTGCAGCCCCGCGCCGCCGACGCCTTCGCCCGGCAGAAACGCGGCCAACTGGCGATACGGCAAGGCGGTATCGTTTGGCGCATGGCGGATCGAGACAGTGGTCTTCGAGAGATCGAGGAACAGCTTCTTGCGGACGTTGTAGGTCAGCTCGTCGATCGTGTTCGGATACGCGCCGTCCGGATAGGTGTCGCGGTATTCGCCGCGTTCGAGCGCGACGACCTTGAGGCCCGCTTCGGTGAGTTCCTTCGCGAGAATCGCACCGGTCCAGCCGAAGCCGACGATCACCGCGTCGACGTGCGGTTTGGTTTGGGTAGACATCAGGTGCGCTTTCCTTCGATCGACACGGGGCCATACGGATAGGCCGCGCCGTTCTGATTGACGAAGTCCATGAAATCGGCGCGCGCGCCGGGAAAACCGATCATCTTCCAGCCGCCCATGTCGCGATTGCCGCCGTGGACCGGATCGCAGAAGTAGCCTTCGCGGGTGTTCTGCAGCAGCTGTCCGAAGAACACCTCGGCCGGCACGTCGGCGAGATCGACCTTGCCTTTCTCGAGCGTGCCGAGCACGGTGTCGCGCGTGGCGGCGTCGAGCGCATCGAAGGGGTGGCCATAGGTCTTCGTGCAGTACGCGTTGACTGCCGCGATGCCGAGGCGGTACAGATCGCGCGGCACCAGCTTCAACTGATAGCCGAGTTCGGGCGCGCCCTGCGTGAACGGGGCCTGCATGTACCAGAGCGCGCCATGCGCATACGGGGTCTCCATCTGCCGGTCGATGAATTCGGGCACGCCCGCTTCGACGGCGCCGGGGCCTTCGCTGTCCGATGGAATCAGACGGTCGACCGCGGCGTG
>NZ_JARESS010000152.1:0-2264 GCF_046027915.1 Paraburkholderia sp. RL17-347-BIC-D | reverse complement strand
CGTAAGCGCGCAATTTCCCCCACCTAGCTTTTGCGTGTATCAAGAGCCACGATTGCGTCCGCAACCTCTAACTTGCGGACGCAATTTATGACCCGGGATGACCTTTCGTTTTTGCCTTTGCGGGTGACCCGCGTGGGCGTGGGTGGCAAGCGCAGCTTCGATGTGACGGGCAAGCGCCTGCTAGTGGAGGCCTGCCAGCAGTCAGGCGCGTCATTGTCGGGCCTGGCATTGAAGGCCGGGGTGAACGCCAACCAGCTGCGCAAATGGGTTCGACTGCACCGGCAGGCACAAACGCGCGCAAGTAACGACGACATGGACGCGTCACCGTCGGCGTTCGTGCCAGTCATCGCGATCGCCGATCCGGCGCCGGCGCCTGCTTCGATGCATTCCGTGCGCGTGCAGCCAGAACAGCACTCATCGCATCTGTCTTCGCGCTCGCCGACATCCGCATGGCTGTCGGCCCAGTTGCCCAATGGGGTGAAACTCGAGCTCGAATGCTCGGAGCGCGACACCGCCCTCGTGAGCGCCATGATCGCGGCATTGGGACGGCGCTGATGTTTCGCTTCGAAGCTGATCTGAAGGTGTTCCTGCACCGCGAACCAGTCGACTTCCGGGCGGGCATCAACAGTCTGGTGACGCTGGTCGAGCAATCCATGCAACTGGACCCGTTTGCGCGTGCCGTGTACGCCTTCCATAACCGCAGACGTAACCGGATCAAGCTGCTGCTTTACGAGCGCAACGGTTTCTGGCTGATGCTGCGACGCCTCGAGGAAGATCACTTCATCTGGCCGCGCCGGCAACAGGCGGTCATCGAGCTGACGACCGAGCAGTTGCGCTGGCTGCTCGAGGGTATCGATATCGAGGCAATGCGCCGTCATCCCGCACGGCGGTACCGCCACGCCAGCTGATGTTACAAATCTCCGTAAACCTGTAGCGCGTTGCATTGGGCTATCCTGGGAGCATGAATGAAGACGACTTCTCCCGATTGCCGCCCGCCGCCCAGGCCTATATCCGTGAGCTTGAGTCACGTAACCGTCAGCTTGGCGAACGCATCGCCCAGCTGGAGGAGCAGTTTCGCCTGGCACAGAGCAAACGCTTCGCGCCCAGCAGCGAGAAGCTGCGTGATCGGGTCTTCGACGAGGCTGAACAGATCGCTGCCACTGAAGCGCATGACGATGACGTCGCGGCCGACACCTTCACGCTGCCCGAGACTGGCTTGCCGGATGTGCCCCAACCGACACCGCGCAGTCCCGGACGCAAACCGCTGCCGGCGCATCTGCCACGTCAGCGCATCGAATACGACCTGCCCGATGACCAGAAGATATGCCCGTGCTGCGCACACGAGCTTCATCGTATGGGCGAAGAGATCAGCGAACAGTTGCATATCGAGGTGAAGGCGTCAGTGCTGCAGCGTGTGCGTTTCAAGTACGCATGCAGGCATTGCGAGCGCCACGCCGAACGCACGCCGGTGATCACCACACCGATGCCGCCGCAGCCATTGCCGGGCAGCAATGCGAGTGCCGCGATGATCGCCACCGTGACGGCCGGCAAGTATGTCGACGGAACGCCGCTATACCGGATGGCTAACGCATTGGGTCGCGCCGACATCGAAGTCGGACGCGGCACGCTGGCGAACTGGATCATCCGGCCTGCTGAGCTGCACTATAGCCGGCTCTTTGAGGCCTTGCGCGGGACGCTGCTGTCGCAGTCACTGATTCACGGCGACGAGACAACAATACAGGTACTCAAGGAACCTGGCCGCGCCGCTCAGAGCACGTCATACATGTGGGTCTACCGTAGTGCCGAAGACTGTGCGCAGCCGGTCGTGCTGTTCGACTATCGGCCGGGGCGCGGGCAGGAATATCCTCAAGCGTTCCTCGCCGGCTACAAAGGCCTGCTGATGACAGACGGATACGCCGCCTGGCGCACGCTCGAAGGCCCCACCCACCTGGGCTGCCTGGCTCATGCGCGCCGAGGCTTCGTCGACGCGCTCAAGGGCATGAAGAAACCGGGCGGCCGTGCTTCGCAGGCGCTGGAATACTTCAAGGCGCTGTACCAGGTCGAGGCGCTCGCCAAAGCTGATCCGCCCGAAGGCGAGACGCGCGTTGAATATACGCACCGGCTGCGTCAGCAACACAGCGTGCCACTACTTGAAGCGTTCAGAAAGTGGCTGGACGAACAGGCGCCGCAGGTCCTGCCAGAAAGTCTGCTGGGCAAGGCGATCTCATACACGCGCAACCAGTGGGCGTATTTGTGTCGCTACG
>NZ_JARESS010000151.1:0-2499 GCF_046027915.1 Paraburkholderia sp. RL17-347-BIC-D | reverse complement strand
GTAAGCGGCTCGCCTGGGCCATTCGTCCATTCGCTTCCGCGTGAGGCATGATGGTCATCAGGACCTGCCCGGTCAGGTAGCGGGAGCCGGTGGACTTGCTGGCTTGCGCAGCTTGTCGGTCACACGCCAAGGCAGGAGTTCGTCAATACGATTGATTTTGTGGTCAGCGATGTGAGTTAGCACATAGTCCAGGTAGGCACGCGGATCGATGTCATTCAATGTGCAAGTGCCGATCAGCGAGTACATCGCGGCTGCCCGTTCGCCGCCACTGTCGGAGCCAGCAAATAAAAAATTCTTCCGACCCAGGCTCACACAACGCAGCGCATTTTCGGCGATGTTGTTGTCGATCTCGAGCGTACCGTCTTCGCAATACAACGTCAGTGCGGCCCACTGATTGAGCGAGTAGTTGATCGCTTTGGCTGTATCGGACTTCGACGACAGCGTGTTGAGCTTCGCCCTGAGCCACGCTTCATAGGCTTGAAGCAGTGGCCTGGCTTTCTCCTGCCGTATTCGCCGCCGTTCGGCCGCCGGCTTGCCGCGTATGGTGGCTTCGATGCTGTACAGCTCGCCGATATAGTTGAGCGCCTTTTGCGTCGTGTCAGACGGCGTGCGCACGTGAATGTCGTAGAACTTTCTCCTGGCGTGGGCATGACACGCCGCCTCACGTATATGGCCACCGCAGAACAACTCGTCGAACCCCGCGTAGGCGTCTGCCTGCAGGATCCCCTTGAAGCCGGCGAGATGGGTTTGAGGGTGGATACCTTGCCGATTGGGCGAGTAAGCGAACCAGACTGAGGCCGGTTCCATTAAACCCGAGCGGTGATCGTCTCGCACGTAGACCCACAGCCGGCCGGTACGCGTTTTCCTGTTGCCCGGTGCAAGCACCGGGATCGGCGTGTCGTCCGCATGCAGCTTTGTGGCGGCCGTCGTATAGCGGCGCAGCGCCTCTATCAGAGGCTCGAACAACGCCTCGCACTGGCCGACCCAGCGGCCCGTGCTGGCCCGGTCCAGCGCCACGCCGTCGCGCGCCGCGATCGCCGATTGCCGATACAAGGGCTGGTGGTCTGCGTACTTCGCGACCAGAATGTCCGCCAGCAGGCTCGGATGCGCGATGCTCCGCCCGATCGGCAGGCCCGGCATGGGCGGCTGTGTGATGGTGCTGCAGCATGGGCAAACCAGTTTGCGCCGGATCGTGCGAATGACCCTGAACGCCGCTGCGACGCGGCCGAGTTGTTCGGACACATCCTCGCCAAGCGTCTGCATCGGTTGACCGCAGTCCGGGCAACTCGACTCGTACTCGAGTACGTGATCCTCGCGCGGCAGATGCGCAGGAAGCGCTTGTCTTGATGCCGCAACGCTCGTCGCCGCACTTGAGGCGCACGCGTTTGCACCGTGGGCCTGCGCGCGCTGCACATCCGCTACGCCGCGCCCGGCAGCCAGATCCTCGAGTTGAGTCTCGAGCGTCTCGATCTGCCGCTGCAACTGCTCGGACTTGCGACCGAACTGCATGCGCCTGAGCTTGTCGATCCGTGCCTTGAGCTGCTCGATCTCGACATCCCGTTCGGCAAGCATGCTACGGGCCTCGACCAGCAGGGCCTTCAGGAGTTCGACATCGTCAGGAAGATCGGCGCCGTTCGACATGCGCCTTAGTTTACGAGTCTACCGCGCGGTTTACAACATCGATAACGCGACGGTGCGACGGGGCTGTCTCCAATCGATGCCCTCAAGAAGCATCGACAGTTGTGCAGAGCTCAGATGGACCTTGCCACTGTCGGCCTGGGGCCAGATAAAGCGGCCTCGTTCAAGCCGCTTTGCGAGAAGCCAGATTCCGTCCTCGGTTGCCCAAAGGATCTTCACCAGATCGCCGCGACGGCCCCGGAAGATGTAGACGTTGCCGCCCAACGGATTCTCTTCGAGCGCTGTTTGCACCTTTGCGGCTAGCCCCTGAAACCCCGCGCGCATATCGGTGACGCCCGCAGCGATCCAGATTCGCGTACCTGCCGGGAGGGAAATCATGACCGCAGACTCCCCAGCACGATCCGCAAGATATCGCCATCGACCAGGCCGTCCACCTTGACTACCGCGCGACCGATCCGGATCTCGATCGTGCCGGCAGTTGCTACAGGCTTCGTGTCCTGCGCTCGAGCTTCTACCAGAGATGATGCAGCGACCTCCGCTGGCGTGTCGCTTACCAGCACGACCGGGATGAGCCCAGCAGACTGAGCTTGCTGCTCGGCCAGATATCGCCGCCGCCAGGTGAACAGCATGTTCGCATTGATGCCGTTCTCGCGCGCCAGTTTCGCGACTGATACGCCGGGCTCGCAAGCCGCTGCCGCCAGTCGCTCACGAAGCTCCCGGGCGTAATTCGGGCGGCCCATCCGGGTACCCGGCTTCTTCTCTTCAGACTGTGACAAAGTGATGCCCATCAGTTCGGAAATGATGGGCATCACTTTGGTGTCTATCTCAGTCACCGTCCACAACGGCCGGCGCGAGCCGCTT
>NZ_JARESS010000150.1:0-2576 GCF_046027915.1 Paraburkholderia sp. RL17-347-BIC-D | reverse complement strand
CGCTGGTGTTCCGAAACGGCTGTTCGGTTTGCCG
Organism: Paraburkholderia sp. RL17-347-BIC-D; assembly: GCF_046027915.1. Lineage (NCBI taxonomy): Bacteria > Pseudomonadati > Pseudomonadota > Betaproteobacteria > Burkholderiales > Burkholderiaceae > Paraburkholderia > Paraburkholderia sp. RL17-347-BIC-D. Next base: position 2,542 of record NZ_JARESS010000150.1, on the reverse strand, counting down.
AAATGCCTGTTCGGATTTCCGAAACCAGCGTTCGGCAAAGCGAAGCGGATCGTCAGTTTCAGGTTGGCGGTGCTGCGTATGGATCAATCCGTCGGCATTAAGGTAGCTCCCTTTGGGAGATATTGACGATGCCGGCTCACCGGACAACCATGCGCAGAATCAAGGAAGTGCTTCGCCTGAAGCTGGCTTGCAATCTCACACACCGTCAGGTGCACGGCGCTCTCGGCGTCGGCCTTGCGACGATCACCCAGTATCTTCAGCTTGCCGCAGCAGCAGGACTCGACTGGGCGGCAATTGAGCCACTGGAAGAGGATGAGCTTGAACGGCGTGTGCTGTCGCCGGCATCGTCGCCCGATCCGTCGAAGCGGATCGAACCGGATTGCAGCGTCATTCATCGGGAACTGCGCCGTAAAGGCGTCACGCTGCAACTGCTGTGGGAGGAGTACGTCGAGTCCCATCCCGGCGGCCGCACATACGGCTATACGCAGTTCTGGCGGCGGTACAAGGACTGGGCGCAGACGCTCAAGCGTTCGATGCGCCAGCAGCATCGCGCCGGCGAGAAGCTGTTCGCCGATTTCGCCGGACAGACTATGCCGATCCTCGATCGCGCTGGCGGCATCGCGTTTGAAGCTCACATCTTCGTCGCCGTGCTCGGCGCATCGAACTACACGTATGCCTGTGCCACGCGCTCGGAGACAACGTCGGACTGGATCGGCGGACTGATCGACGCGATGGAATTCTACGGCGGTGTTCCCGAGTTGCTCGTCCCAGATAATCCCCGAGCTCTGATTGCGAAGCCGGACCGCTACGAGCCCGGTCTCGGCCGAACCGCGCAGGACTTCGTGAATCATTACGCAACCGCGATGCTGCCGGCACGGCCGCGCAAGCCACAGGACAAGGCGAAGGTCGAAGTCGGCGTGCAGATCGTGGAGCGCTGGATTCTTGCGCGGCTGCGCAATCATCGCTTCTTCAGCCTCGGCGAACTGAACCGGGAGATCGGCAAGCTCATCACCGATCTGAACCAACGCCCGTTCAGCAAGCTTGAGGGCAACCGCCGTCAATGGTTCGAACGGCTGGACCAGCCGGCGCTGCGCGCATTGCCAGCCCGTCGTTATGAGATCGCCACGTTCCAGAAATGCCGCGTCAACATCGACTACCACGTCGAGGTCGACCATCACTATTACAGCGTGCCGCATAGCCTGGTTCGTCAGGAAGTCTATGCGCGCATAACCCGCCATGGTGTTGAAGTTCTGCATGGTGGCAAACGCGTCGCCGCCCACGCGCGCAGTCGCCTCAAGGGCAAGCACACCACGCTGCCTGAGCACATGCCGGCGGCCCATCGTGCCCACATGGAATGGACGCCCGGTCGCCTTCTGAACTGGGGAGCCTCGATAGGTCCCGGCGCTGAGACCATCGTCAATCACCTGCTGACCAACCGGCCGCATCCCGAGATGGGTTACCGGGCCTGCCTCGGGCTGCTGGGGCTCGCTCGCAAGTATGGCAAGGACCGCCTCGAGGCAGCCTGCCAGCGCGCGCTCGTGATTGGTTCGCCGACGCGCCGCTCTGTGCTGTCGATCCTCGAATCGGGTCTGGACCGGCAGCCGACGCTCCCGTTACAGCTCACCTCATGGCAATCCCCGGAGCACGAGAACGTGCGCGGTCCCGACTATTACCACTGACCTCAGGAGGTCACGATGTTGACGCAGCAAACCCTCTCCCAGCTCAAAGCTCTCAAGCTCGACGGTATGGCTCGCGCGTTCGAGGAGCAGGTCTCACTTACCGCCAGTTCGAGTCTGTCATTCGAAGAGCGCTTCGGCATCGTCGTCGACCGGGAACTCGCGTGGCGCGACACGCGAAGGCTCGAACGCCTGATGAAAGCGGCGAAACTGAAAAACCCACAGGCCTGCATCGAGGACATTGAATACCGCCAGAGTCGTGGGCTCGATCAGCGGATCGTCGCCACGCTCGCCGGTTGCGACTGGATTCGTAATGCCCAGAACGTCATATTGAGCGGTCCGACCGGCGCCGGAAAGACGTGGGTCGCCTGCGCGTTTGCACAGCAGGCCTGCCGGCAGGGCTTCTCAGTACTCTATGTCCGCGTTGCCCGGTTGTTCGAGGAACTGAAAATTGCGCACGGCGACGGCAGCTTCACCCGTCGACTGGCTCAGCTTGCGAAGATGGACGTCCTGCTGCTGGACGATTGGGGCCTGCAGGATCTCGACCAGGGTGCTCGCAACGATCTGCTTGAAGTGCTCGACGATCGCGTTGGCACCCGATCAACGATCATCACCAGCCAGTTGCCCCTCGAGCACTGGCACGCATGGCTACAGGATCCCACACTCGCTGACGCCATTCTCGATCGTCTCGTACATCAGGCACACAAGCTCCCATTGAAGGGCGAATCGATGCGCAAAAAGAACAAACCCGACGACGCCATAGCCTGATTCCGAACACTCACGCTACAATCCATGCACTACGCAGCACAGCCTTCCAATCTGTTCGGCTTCGCCGAAACGCCCGTTCGACATCCCCAAAATACGCA